>RFHC01000179.1 GCA_003696505.1 Deltaproteobacteria bacterium | reverse complement strand
TGATAATGGCGTTCTCCCCGCTCTTCTGGACGAAGGCGTACATGTATTCAACGTTGATGTTCTCTCCCTTGAGTTCTCTGAGAATCCCCGCAAGACCACCCGGCCTGTCAGGGACCTCGATGGCGACGACTTCCGTTTTCCCCACGGTAAATCCGTGCGCCTTGAGAACCTCTTTCGCCTTCTCCGTGTCGTTGACGATGAGGCGGAGAATCCCGAAATCCGCCGTATCCGCGAGGGAGAGCGCCCGGATGTTGATTCCCGCATCAGCCAGGATTCCCGTCACCTCTGCGAGGCGACCCGACTTGTTCTCGAGGAAAATCGAAATCTGTTCGACCTTCATGCTCTTCCCCCTTTCTCGTCAGATCTTTCTCCTGTCGATGACCCTCTTGGCCTTCCCCTCGCTCCGCTGAATCGTCTTCGGCTCCACGAGCTTCACCCGGCAGGAGACGCCGAGCATCTCCTTTATGTCCCTCTCTATCCGCTTGCTCAGGGTTTCGAGTTTCTTAATCTCGTCGGAGAATATCTTTTCGTTCACCTCTACCTGCACTTCCATCACGTCGAGGGCGCCTTCCCGGTCGACGATAATCTGATAGTGAGGTTCCACTCCCTCAATGCTCATGAGCACGTGCTCAATCTGGGAGGGGAAGACGTTGACGCCCCGGATGATGAGCATGTCGTCGGTCCTGCCGGAAACCCTCTCCATCCGGATGAAGGTCCGTCCGCAGACGCAGGGCTCGGGGATGAGCCGGGTGATGTCCCTCGTTCTGTACCGGATGACGGGGAACGCCTCTTTGGTGAGTGTCGTGAAGACGAGCTCCCCCGTCTCCCCGTAGGGGAGGACCTCCCCCGTCTCCGGGTCTATGACCTCAGGAATGAAGTGGTCCTCGAAAATGTGGAGCCCTCTCTTCCCCTCGATGCACTCGCTCGCCACGCCCGGACCGATGACCTCGCTCAGCCCGTAGATATCGAGGGCGCTGATACAGAGCTTCTTCTCTATTTCCTCCCTCATCTTTTCGCTCCAGGGTTCGGCGCCGAAGAGCCCGACCCTGAGCTTGAGGGTCGATGGGTCCACTCCCTCTTCCTGCATCACCTCCGCGAGGTTGAGAGCGTAAGACGGGGTGCAGAGCAGAACGGTGGAACCAAAATCCTGCATGATCATGATCTGCCGTTTCGTGTTTCCCCCCGACATGGGAATGACCGTTGCTCCCAGCTTCTCCGCTCCGTAGTGGGCGCCCAGTCCTCCCGTAAAGAGTCCGTATCCGTAAGCATTGTGAACGATGTCGCCCTGACGCGTCCCGCCGCAGGCGAGAGTCCTCGCCATCAACTCCGCCCATGTATCAATATCCCTGCGCGTGTACCCGACAACGGTGGGCTTCCCCGTCGTCCCCGACGAGGCGTGTATCCGGATGACCCTTTCCAGGGGAACGGCGAAAAGTCCGAAAGGATAGTTCTCTCTCAGGTCGTCCTTGGTGGTAAAGGGGAGCTTCTTCAGGTCGTTCAGCGACTTGATGTCGTCGGGCTTTACCCCGGCCTCGTTCATCTTCTGCCGGTAGTAGGGGACGGTGGCGTAGACGCGCTCGACGAGAGCCTTGAGCCTCTTCAGCTGGAGCGCCTCGAGCGCCTCACGGGGGAGAGTTTCAAACTCCTCGTTCCATATCATGAGACCCCACCTCCTCACAGAATGAGAGAATCACGCCCTGGAGGTCACTCCTGACCTCCCGAGAGAAAATGCTTTCAGGTTCGCATCTTTATAACGAGACGGAATTCTCTCTGATATTACATCGAAAAAGAGAGTCTCATCAACAGGGAGAAAAGTCGAGAGCGCTCCCAGGAGGACGGAGTTGACGGCGCGAACCTCTCCCGCCTTCCGGGCGAGGGAAAACGCGTCGATGGGATAGACCCTCACTCCCCACGACTCGAGAGTCTCCAGGACTCCCCGGGGATACTCTTCCACACCGGTGGCGACGGAGGGGGGGAATATCTCCTGGGTGTTGACGAGGACCGCCGTTTTCTCAGACATGTAGCGCCGGTAACGGAGTGACTCGAGCTTTTCGAAGGCAAGGACGACATCGGCCTCCCCCTTCCCGATGAGGGGAGAGTAGACCTTTTCCCCGTATCGGAGGTGAGCCTCGACGGACCCTCCCCGTTGCGCCATTCCGTGGACCTCGCTCTTTTTGACGTCGAAACCCGCCCGCATCAGGACGAGTCCGAGTATCTCGCTGGCCAGGATGATTCCCTGACCTCCCACACCGCAGAAAAGGACGTTCCCGCTACTTTCCATTCCCATTCCTCTCGTCCTCCGTGATTATCGCTCCAAACCGGCAGAGCCCCACGCACTGCCCGCAGCCGTCACACAGGACCGGGTTGATTCTTGCGTATCCCCTCTGCTTCTCCCTGAGCCCCAGTTTGACGGCCTCTTCGGGAGTAATATTCACCCACTCAATCGCGGGGCACCCGAGTTTCAGGCAGGAACGGCACCCCGTGCAATTCTCGAGGATGATGACGTACTTCGGCTTCTCCTTCCTCCGCTCCTCAGGGAGAAGGACGCAGGGATACTTCGTGATGACAACGGAGGGTTCCGGCCGGGATACCTCCTCCTTCAGGACACGGTAGGTCTCCTCCAGGTCATTGGGGTTTACCGTCCTGACATGCCTGACACCGATTGCCCGGCAGAGCGCTTCCAGGTCGAGCTCCACAGTGGGTTCTCCCCTGACGGTCTCTCCCGTGACGGGATTCGGTTGATGGCCCGTCATGGCCGTCGTCCTGTTGTCCAGGATGATGACGGTGGCGAATCCCCTGTTGTAAACGATGTCGATGAGACCGGTTATCCCCGAGTGGACGAAGGTGGAGTCTCCGATGACTCCAACAAC
>RFHC01000178.1 GCA_003696505.1 Deltaproteobacteria bacterium | reverse complement strand
ACCGCCAATGACGGTGTCTCCATCATAGAAAACGGCGTACTGTCCGGGCGTGACGCTCTTTACGGGCTCGTGGAAAACGACGCGGAGAGTTTCCCCACGGACCTGGACGGTCGAGGGGACTTCCCTCCCTCTGTAGCGAATTTTAACGGTGCAGGGAAAACTATCTGACGGAGGTGCCCCTTCCACGAAGGAATACTCCTCTACGACGGCACCCGAGGAGAAAAGAAACTCTTCCGGACCTATGACGATTCTGTTTTTCACCGGGTCAATGTGGATGACGTAATGGGGCTTACCCAGGGCCACCCCCAGACCTCTCCTCTGACCGATGGTGTACCCGAAGGCACCGGCGTGCCGCCCAACGACTCTTCCGTCCACGGTAACCACCTCGCCCGGGCTTTCCCTGAGCCCCCTCCCGATGAGAAAGTTTCTCGTGGAGTTTTCGGTAACGAAGCAGATTTCCTGTGATTCTTCTTTATCGCTCACGGGAAGGCCGGCCTCAGCTGCTATTTTCCTCACCTCACCCTTCTCGTAATGACCGCAGGGAAAGAGGAGGTAGGGGAGATTGTCCTGATTGAGGGAATAGAGGAAGTAAGACTGGTCCTTCTCCCGGTCTACCCCCCTTTTCAGCCGGAAAACACCGCCTTTCTCCTCTATCCTCGCGTAGTGTCCCGTGGCCACATAATCGAATCCGAGAGCTTTTGCTCTCTTCAGGAGGTAGTCGAACTTCACACGGTCGTTACAGAGGACGCAGGGATTCGGCGTCCTTCCCCGGGCGTACTCGTTCACGAAAACCTCAATGACGCTCTCCTCGAAATAGTCCCGGAAGTTGAAAACGTAGTGTGGAATTCCCAGGTGAGAGCACACTCTCCGGGCGTCGTATATGTCGTCGAGAGAGCAGCAGGTCCCCGCCCTGTTTTCCGTGACTCCGGAAAAGTCATACAGGTCCAGGGAAACCCCCACGACTTCGTGCCCTTCCCTTTGAAGGAGAAAGGCCGCCGTGGAGGAGTCGACACCTCCGCTCATTGCAACAAGGACGCGTGCCACACGAATCCCCTCGATTTTCTTTGAATTTTTAATTATAACACGGATACTTCAGAGATGAGAAAAGGGACAAAGAAAACGCGAAACCCCGAGTGCGGATAGCGAATTGGGGAGAACAATTCAGCCCCATAAACCTTTAAGTCCTCGTCTCAAATAACGCCCCGCCTGACCTTCTCCCCCGGATATTCGGATTCTCCCCTTTCCTCCGGTCCGGGCGGAAAATATTCACGTCCCCCATTCCTTATCCTGCGCTACCGACCTTTTTCCCCCTTCTCCGCTTTTTCGCCTTCTCCCTGTTTTTCCTGTTTTTTCTCCGTCCCGCCTTTTTCCTCTTTCTCAGTCTCCACCTTTTTTAACTTATCAACGAGGGCCCTGTATTTTTTCCTCAGTTCCTCCGCTGAGGACCGGGAAACCTTGAGGACCTCAAAGCGGTGACTCACCTGAACGGGAACGTCTCCCTTTTCCGACTCGTAAACTCTCACCTGATAAATCTTCTCTCCCTTCTCGCCTCCGCTCAGGGAAAACTCGATGTACCCCGTATCTTTAGACGGTTTCCCCCCGTAGAGGTCCACCGCGTTGAGGAAACAAATTTCCCGGAGGAAGTCTCCCACTTCCGTTCCTCCGACGAGTTTATCTCCCAGGTACCATGACCCCTCCTTCTTCTTCAGGTCCCACCTCTTCCCCCCTTCCCGCAGGGATACTCCCTTCACGTCGTTCGGGTAGAGGGGAAGGACGTCCCTCTCGAAAAGGTCCATTCTCCGCGCCGTTATCGTCGTCTTCACGTCCTCTTTGACGGCGTATATCTCCTTTGACCCTTTCACCCTCACGAAGCACCCGCCACCGACGGGTCTCTCAGCGCCGGCCTGGAGAGTGTATTCCTTCTCCCCTCCGGCCACGAAGGTGACCTCTTCCACGTTTCCGTCGAACCCGAATTCTTTCTCGTTCTCCGGGTTCTCAACCTTCGACACGTAGGTGATGTCGGCGAGTTTGAGAATGTTTTCCGTCCTCAGGTCGTCGGCCAGCGACGAGACGGGTTCTTCCAGGTACCACTTCCCCTCTTTTTTCACCAGGGTGGCTTCTTTCCCCGCCTCCCGGAGAATGACTACCTTCACATCGTCCTTCTTGATGGGAAGGATTTTCTTCGCTTCGCTCTCCCTTTTCTCTTTCTCTTCTCTCGCCTTGCGGGAGAGGTGAATTCCCGCGATGAGGCCAACGAGAACGAGAACGAGGATTCCGGTAATGAAGAACCTCTTCTTCATCGCCCCTTCACCTCTTTCTTCTTATCCTCCAGGTAACCAGCCCTGTCGCGAAGATGAAGAGAGGCAGGACCACGACGGCACCGGCGAACCAGAGTTTCTTCGCCGTCGGCGTCAGGAAGTAGGTAGATGACTTCGGTTTTTTCGGTTTGATGTTCAGGATTTTCTCCTCAGAGAGCATCCACTTCACCAGGTTGAGGAAAAGGTCTCCGTTACCCGAAAATCCCTTGTAGTGATTGCTCACGAAATCGGAGTCCGCCACCACGAGGAGTCTCCCCTCTTTCTTCGAAGACTTCGACGTGTTTGACTCCCCCTTGCTCTTTGCCTCCTGACTTTCCTTTTCCGTGCCCGAAGCCTTCTCGGCCTCTTTTTCCCTCACAGGGACGGTGGACACGGCAGCCACCGTAATGGGACCGGCAACGTCCTTCCCCGAATCAAACCGGACGCTGTGGAGGAGCTTCCCCTTTTCGAGCCACGCCCCTCTTCCCGTCCGGCAGAGAATCTCCGGGGTCCCCTTCCCGCCCGTCTTCGTCTTCAGTCCTCCGGCCAGGGCGAGGAACGACGCCAGTTTGAAATCCCTGACGGAAGGATGACCGGAGTAACTGGAGACGAGGGCGATAATCGGGGTGCCCCCGAAAATCCTCGATGAGGGGTCGATGATGACGCCGTCTTCGTAGACAATGCCGTATTTATCCAGAAATTCTTTGAAGTAATCCTTCTCCTCGGGGTCGATGAGAGCGAGGACGTTTCCCCCCGATTCGATGAACTCTTCGAGCACTTTCATCTCCTCTTTCAGGAAACCCTTCCGCGTCCCGGGTATGACGACGAGAGTGTTTTCGTCCCACTCGTCTTTCTTTTCCAGAATATTCCCCTGCTCTACCTCGAACCCCTGCCCTCTCAGGTCATCCGCCACGAAGGCAATCCCCTCTCCGTCGCGCGACCGGATGTCTCTCTCCCCGTGGCCGGATGTGAAGAAGACCCTCTTCTTCCCCTTCCGGGTGACCATGATGAGGAGGTTCGTCACCGCCTCTTCCGTGAGTTCAAAGGTCCTCTTCGTCTTTTCCCCTGATTCGGCGATGATGGTCCCGTAACGGGTTATTCCGTAGCTTTTAGCCGTGGCAGGGTCTTCATCCGGGTCTATGAGCCGGTACGTGACCCTCTTCGTCTTCTCTCCGTAAAGCTTCATCAGGTCGAGGAAACGCGACGCGCCCGGAGAATTTTTCTGGAAAAATCCCGTTACCCTGACGTCTGTGTCGAGTTCCTCGAGAAACTTCTCCGTCTGGGGGTCGAGGGAGAAGAGCTTCTCCTCGGTGAAGTCGAAGGTCTTGTTGTACGCCGTGGCAAAATATCCTACGGCGATGAAAATTCCCAGGAGAACGACAGCGACGACGACAGCGTTTGCCCCGTAGAGAATTCTCCTTTTCCTGTTCATGGCACTTACCCCCTCCATCTCCGCGATTCAATGGAGAGATAGGAAAGGACGAGGAAGTAAGCGGTGAAGAGGATGTAGAAGACCAGGTCCTTCGTGTTGACTATTCCCCTGATGAAATCCCTCTCGTGTTCAATGAGGGAAAGATTCGCGAGCACCTGCTGTAATGGAGTCCCTGTCGGGTCCCCTGCCAGGTGGATGAGCCAGAATATGACGAGAACGCCGAAGGTGAGAATGGCCGCGACAATCTGGTTCTCCGTCAGCGAGGAGATGAAAAGCCCCACCGCGCCGAAGGACGCTCCCAGGAGAAAGAGCCCGAGAAAACCCGTCAGGACAGGCGGAAGTGAAGCGTCAGACGTGGCCACCAGGACGAATGAGGGGAGGAAAACGAAGAAAAGAGAGGCGAAGAGGACAGCCAGGTAAGAGAGGTACTTCCCCGCGATGATTTCTGCGGGAGTCACGGGGGAGGTAAAAACGAAGACGAACGTTTTCAGCCTCCTCTCCTCTGCGAGAAGCCTCATCGTGATGAGGGGGACGGTGATGAGGAGAAAAACCGCCGTGTCGTAGAAGACCGGGTCGAGGACGACGTTGTTCAGGTTGATCCCAGCGTCGTGCATTCGGAACATGTTTATCTTTATCATGTTGAAGCGAACGAGGGCGCTGTAGAAGATATACCCCGTTATGGCGACGAGAACCCCCACGACGGCGTACGCGATGGGGGAGTAGAAGAAGGAGCGAACCTCTTTCCGAAATATGGCGCCTGCCTTTCTCATTCTTCTTCACCCCCTGCCGTTTCCTCTGTTGTGAGGCGGACGAATATATCTTCAAGGGATGCCGTCTGTCGGGAGAGCTCTCTCACGTGAAGGTTCCTCTCCACGGCCCCACGGACAATCTCGTCCACCTCTGATTCGTCGTTTTTCATCGTCACGACGAAGCCGCTTCCGTCTCTCCGGCAATCCTCGACGGCGGACAGGGAGGAGAGGAACTTCTCCGCTTCCGCCTCTTCCCCCGGCGAGAAGCGGACGAAGTAGTCGGGTTTCCTCTTCACCCTCCTCGTCAATCCCTCGAGCGTGTCTTCTGCGGCTATCTTCCCGTCGTTGATGATGATGACCCTGTTACAAATCATCGTTACTTCGGGGAGGATGTGTGTGGAGAGGAATATCGTGTGGCTCCCTGAAAGCTCTCTAATCAGGTTCCGTATTTCCTGAATCTGAATCGGGTCTAGACCGATGGTGGGCTCGTCGAGGATGAGGATGGGTGGGTCGTGGACGATTGCCTGGGCGATTCCAACCCTCTGCCCGTACCCTTTCGAAAGATTCCGAATGAGGCGCTTCCGCACGTCCGTTATTCCGCAGGCCTCCATCGCCCTCTCCACGGACTCCCGAATGCGGTTTTTGGGGACGTCCCTCAACTGTGCCGCGTAGGTGAGATACTCCTCGACGGTCATGTCCGGGTAGAGGGGGGCAATTTCCGGGAGATAACCGATTCTCTTCCTCACCTCCATCGGCGACTCCACGGTGTCGTGCCCGTCTACCTGAATCACCCCCGAATCGGGCGTGAGGACTCCCGTAATGCAGTTAAGGGTGGTTGTTTTTCCGGCGCCGTTCGGCCCGAGAAATCCGACGACGTCGCCTTTCCCGACGCTGAAGGATATGTCGACGACTCCGGGCTTCCCGTCGTAGAACTTCGAAAGAGACTGAACGACGATGGCTTTTTCTGCCGTCACCGTCCCACCCTCCTTCTTGACAAACTTTTCAGAAAAGTCCTTAAAGGGACGATTTGATTGAGCAAATTTGGCCTGATAGTCAATTATAAAACAAAAGGTCTCTCCGTCAAGACTCCTCTTCATCCCAGGAGATGCAGGAAACGGGGCACGAATCAATCACGTCCCTTATCTTCCACTCCGGCGCGCCCTTCGGGTTGTGGACGAAACTCACCTCGCCGTCGCCCATCTGGAAGACTTCCGGACAGAGGTCCGCGCATATCCCGCATCCGATGCACCTGTCAGCGTCCACGACGGGCACCTTCGTGACCTTTTTCGCCATTTCCTTCCGCCTCTCACTGTGGTATTTTCCTTTGTGAGGGAAACACGGATAGTTAGATTTCCCCGGCACGCCGGGAGATTCACGCTCAGACGGGGAGTTATGAAATCCAGCGATTCCGGCGACTGTCCTGTGTGCGGTCTGCCCCGCGGAAAAGGAAGGGGAAATTTCACCCATCCGGAGAAGTGCCCTTACAGCGAGACATCTTACCCTGACCTCTGCGCCCTTCACGACACCCTCTACTTCGGAGTCTGGAGAAAAATGACTGCGGGACCTCTTGAAATAAAGAGGGCTCTTCCCGTTTTGAAAAGGTTTCTGAAGAAGATAAAGGAGAAAGCGTGGGAGGAAAACCTTCAGCCGGCAAAGTACAACGTGAAGAAGGCTTTCGACTCTCTCGCAGACGCAGAAGCCCTGGACGACCCTTTTCTGGCAGTGCGCTATATGGACAGGGCGCTGTCCTACGCCCATCACGCCCTCAACGACCTTCTTCACGAAAGGGGAGAGAAGCCCCACGCACCTGACGACTACGAAAGGTTTTACGACGTCACTGACCTCCCCTTCCGGGAGGAGATGTAACAGGGAGGAAACCGATGCTCGAACGATATCCCCGGCACATTACCCTGAAAGACGGGACGAAGATTCTCCTCAAGCCGATGGAGAAAGGCGACGGGGAAAAGCTGTGGCAGTTCTTTCAGGAGATTCCCGAGGAAGACAAGATTTACTTCAAAGACGACGTCACCAGAAAGGAAACGATAATGGCGTGGGAGGAAAAACTCGACTACGAAAAAGTCCTTCCCATTCTCGCCTGGGACGGCGACAGGGTCGTGGGGGATGCCACTCTCCACCGGCGGAAAAAAGGGTGGAAATCGCGAGTCGGTGACGTGCGCGTCGTCATTCACAAAGACTACCGGAGCAAGGGACTGGGCACTGCCCTCATCCGGGAATTGAAGAGCATAGCCAGCAGGACGGCCCTCAACTATCTCGTGGCGGAAATCATCGAGGACCAGAAAAGCGCAATCGCGGCTTTCGAGAAAATGGGGTTCGAGTTCAAAGCCAGATACGAAGACTTCGTCACCGACTGGAAGGGAAAAACCCACAACCTGGTCGTCCTGGTCTATCCTCTTTTTGACGTAAGTGAAATCTACTACTGAAAGGTGGAGGGAAAACATGAAGTCTCTCACCCGATACCTCGAATTCAACACGAAAAACCGGGTCGAGCTCATCAACATCACCCCTCAGGTGGAAGCCATCGTGAGGGAGAGCGGCGTGAAGGAAGGGCTCTGCCTCGTCAATGCCATGCACATCACCGCCAGCGTCTTCATCAACGACGACGAGCCGGGACTCCACGAAGATTTCCGGAGATGGCTCGAGGAACTGGCGCCCCACGAACCCCTCTCTCGATACCGCCACAACCTGACCGGCGAGGACAACGGGGATGCCCACCTGAAGAGGACCATCATGGGGCGGGAGGTGGTCGTGGCGATAACCGGGGGAAGGCTCGACTTCGGCCCCTGGGAACAGATTTTTTACGGAGAATTCGACGGGAGGAGGAGAAAGCGGGTCCTCGTGAAGGTCATCGGC
Source organism: Deltaproteobacteria bacterium (assembly GCA_003696505.1). Classification (GTDB taxonomy): domain Bacteria; phylum Desulfobacterota; class Deferrimicrobia; order J040; family J040; genus J040. The sequence continues at coordinate 9,523 of RFHC01000178.1, read as the reverse complement.
GAATGAATCGTTGACCTCTCACCTCTCTTCGAGAATAATTGAGGAAAAAACTTACGGGGGGATGCGATGTACCGGAAAATGAGAAAGTCTACCCTCTTCGTTGCCGCCTGCATCTTCGTATCTGTGGCACTTCTCTGTCTCAGCACTGTCACGAAAGAGGCCGCGGCCGCGATGATGGCCTCGAAACTCTCGTCAGCCACCTCCACCCTCAGGCACCAGGACCTTGAAAAGATAAAAACATTCCTGGAGAAAAAGGTCGTCCTCCAGAAACTCCAGGATTTCGGCATGACGAAAGAGGAAGCCCTCCAGAAGGTCGAGAAGATGGAGAGTCAGGACCTGCATCTCCTCGCCTCCGTCGTTGATTCCGCGCCGGCGGGAGGAGACGCCCTGGGTGTCGCCATCGGACTCGCCGTGCTGGCTATTCTCGTCATCATCATCCTCAAACTGCTGAACAAGGAAATCATCATAAAGTGAGGAAGCGACGGAAGTTTTACCTCCTTCTCCTCACATTTGCCTTCCTGTGCGGGTGCCTCTCCCGGAAACACACCCTCCCCGTCTGTCCTCCCTCTGTCCCCGAGACGCGCCGTCTCGACGTGCCACCCCTCTTCCAGACCGCTTTCGGGTGCGGGCCGGCCGCGCTTACTATGGTCCTTAAATATCGCGGAATAGACGTCTCCCTGGAAAAAGTAACGGCAGAGGTCTTTTCCCCCTCCCTCGAAGGGACCCTGATTACCGACATGAGAGATTTCGCTCGAAGGTATTTCCCCGCGTCGAGAATCGAGAAAGCTTCGCTCTGCGACGTTTTCTCCCGGGTCGCCGAAGGCACCCCCGTCATTCTCTTCGTCGACCTGGGCGGCGACCTCTTCAAGAGGCCACACTACCTGGTCGTCACGGGATACGACATTCCGAAGGGAATCGTCTACGTGCACAACGGATACGAGGTAAACTCCCCCGTGAGGATGGATGCTCTCGACGAGGCCTGGGAGAAGACGGGCAGACTCGCCCTCATCGTGACGGGAGATATCAGGTGAGGCTTCGCTTCTTCATTCTCGTCATCTTCTTTCTCGCCGTTTCGTGCGGGAAGAGAGTCGTCGTCCTTCACGACCCCCTCTCTCCAGAAGAACACAACGACCTGGGGGTGGCGCTCACCAGGGAGGGAGACCTGAAAACCGCCCTCTATCACCTGGAGAAAGCCGTAAGCGGAGCACCGGATAATCCCCTCTTCCGTTACAACCTGGGAAACGCCCTCTTCCGCTTCGGCAGGTATTCGGAGGCGGAAGATGAATACAGAAAAGCACTTAAATTGAAAGAAGTTTTCCCGGAAGCGCTCAACAACCTCTGCGCCCTCTCCATCATGCTGAATAAGAACCTCTCCTGGTGCTTGGAGGAGCTGTCACTCCTGATACGGAAAAATCCCGACCTCCCGTGGGAGGTTTACGACACGGCGGGGGACGTGGCACGGGCCCTGGGAAAAAATGACGAAGCGCGGATGTTCTACGAAGAGGCAATGCACCGCTGCTCTCCCTGCCCGGAGGAGATGCGGGGCGAATACGAGAGATACCTCAACAGAAAGGAAAAAGGAGGCAAGTGAGGTGGAGAAAAAGATGAAAGTAAAAATCACCGACGACCGCCTCGTTGGAGTCTACGCCAACTCCATGGTCGTCACCCACACGGGGGAGGAGTTCGTCATCGATTTCATCAATGCTTTCCCGCCCGAAGCCGTGGTGACGGCGCGGATTATCACGAGCCCGGGGCACCTGAAAAGGATCATTCGCGCTCTCGAGGACAATCTGAAGAAGTTCGAGGAAAAGTTCGGTCCTGTCCGGACTGCTCCTGAACCGACGGAATGGGGTGTTCAGTAATATCCTTCCGGGGGGAAAGCGGGCCTTTCACGCACATATCGACTCGAGGTCCCATATTCCCGTGAACCTGTCCTGCCTGAGGATGTAGACCTTCCCTCTATCCGTCCTCACTTTGTAATAGTCCGCTTCCTGCCCGTACCACCGGTCAACGATTTCCTCGACCTGGTGGACGACCCCGTTGAGAATGAACTTCACGGGTCTCTCGTCGTCGCGGTACCCGGAATATGTCCAGACCTCTATCATTTCCCCTTTTTGACGATGTTCAGGTCCGAGTCGAACTGGACCGTCCTGATGGGGAATGGTATGACGATTCCTTCCTTTTCGTAGCGTTTGTGAAGCCTCTTTATGAACTCGTGCTTGATGAGGAACGTATCGACGAAGGTTTTCGCCCTCAGAATGACGGTGAAGTTGATGCTGAAGTCTCCGAACGTATGGTAGCGGATGAAAGGCTCAAAGTCGTCGACGGCGCCGGGGAGGTCTTTCTGTATTTCCCTCGCAACCTCTATGGTTACCTGCTCCACCTTCTCGAGGTCGCTGTCGTAAGCCACGCCAACCTGAACGAGGACGGAGAGGTTCGATTCCGGCAGGTCGAAATTCGTCACAATCGCAGAGGAAACCTTCGTGTTTGGAATGATGAAGAGGTTGTTTCCCAGGGCCCTCACGTACGTATATCTCCAGGTGATGTCCTCCACGTGCCCCTCCTCGCCGGAGTCGAGCTTGATGTAATCCCCTTTCCTGATTTTCCCTGTCAGGTTGATGTAAAACCCCGCGAAGAGATTCGCCAGCGGCTCCTGGAGCGCCAGCGCAACGGCAAGGCCCCCAACGCCGAGAGCGGTAATGAGGGGCGTAATGGAAATCCCGAGAGCGCTCGTAATGATGAGGAAACCGATGACGAGAATGACGCCTTTGACGACGTTCTCCAGAAGCGACGTTGACGGGAGGCGTCCTCCCGTTTTCTCGCTGATTCGGTCGACGTACACTCCTCCGAATCGCGCAGCAGCAAAGGTGACCGTGCCGAGGAAAATGACTTCGGCCAGCTTCTCGAAGAAGGCCCTCCCCTGTTCAGGTATCTGGACGATGGAGAGGGAGATGAAGATGGAGATGACGATAATAAGGGGAAGGTAATATTTTTCGAGGATATCGAGGATTTTATCGTCCAGGGTCCACCGACTCTTGTGGGCAAGGCTCCTCACCCTGGTGAAGATAAATCCCCTGAGGAAAAACCCTGCCAGGTAGATGACGGCGAAAGCCAGAGTAAAGAGGAGATAGCTCTTCCATTCCACGGAGGACCCGGCAAATTTCATCGGAAACGACCTCCCTCGTCCCGTGTTCGTAATAATAGGAATATATCAACTTCTCAGGAGGGTGAAAACAGGGAACTCCCTTCGTGAATGAATTGAATAACGAAGACTTTTGATCGTCTCATTAAGCGAAAGGAGGGAACAAAATGAAATGGAAAGCGTCGATAAAGAAATTTTTCCTCTTCGTTATGATTGGGGTTCTCCTCGCTCCTGTTACGGGGCGAGCCCAGGAGGAGTATTCTCTCTCGCCTGACGAGCTCATCCGGGTGAGGAAGGTGGAAGGCGATGCCTGGTACAGGGAGGAAAAGGGAGAGGGGTGGAGCGAGGTTTACGAGAACATGCCCATTCTCCCCGGGATGTCCCTCCTCACGGACGCCGATTCGAGGGTCGAACTGGAAGTCTCCCCTTTCCACTTCGTCCGCCTCGGCCCGGGAACAGAGGTCGTCTACAGAAAATTTCATAAGGAAAGAGTCCACCTTCGACTCGTAGACGGGACGGCGTTCATCTCCCGCCTGAGGGACTCCGCCAGAGTTACGGCCGTTATCGAGAGCGCCGACGGAAACCGCGTCTCTCTCCAGGGCGTCGGGAAGATTCGTGTGGAAGCGTGGGAAGAAGGGGGACTCTCTCTCTTCGTCAGGAGGGGGAAAGCGATTCTGAAGTCGGGCGGAAAGAAGTTCCTCCTCACGGCCGGGGAGAGCGCGGAAGCGAACCGCCGCGTCAAGATTTACCGCCAGTGGGCAGAAGACGAATTTGACAGGTGGGCGGAGAAAGAAGACGAGGAAATCGAAGAATCGTGGAGTGAGTCCGGAGAGAATGAAGATAAGGTCGCACGGGGTATCTACGACCTGGAGAGACACGGCGAGTGGGTTGAGGTAGAAGGCTACGGCGTCGTCTGGCGCCCCCTCGTCGTGGTCCGGGGCTGGAGGCCCTACACCTATGGCCGGTGGGTCTTCATCGCTCCGGCCGGCTGGGTCTGGGTTTCCAGCGAGCCGTGGGGCTGGGTGACCTACCACTTCGGGTCCTGGGTCGAAGTGAGGAGCATCGGCTGGGTCTGGGTCCCCCCACGAAGGTTCGTCCGCTGGTATCCCGCCCGCGTGAGGTTCATCGTCCGGGAAAGAGAGGTAAGGTGGGTCCCCGTCAGGCCGCGGGAGAAGGTCGTCATCTACAGGAAGAGAGAACCCCACAGGGGTTTCGTGAAAATCATTAATAAGAGGGTTGTTTACGGAAGACCCGTCGTCGTGAGGAAAGGGAAAAAGGTGGTCGTCAAAGATTATGTTGTCATAAAAAAGGGGAAAAAAGGAAAGGTTCGAGTTAAAGAGATAAAAGTCAGGCGGAAAGGAAGAAAGGGGAAGAAGATAAAGGTTCGGCGGATTGAGATTCGGAGGCGCTAGTCGAGGGTATGGCCCTTCAGGAGGTAGTGTACGAAAGCCGCGAGGACGAGGGCGTGGGAGATTGTTCCGTCGGTGAGCATTTTCCTCACCTCGTCCGGTCTGGCTTCGAAAACCTCGATAAACTCCATATCGTCCTCTTTTTTCTCCCCTCCCCTCTTCACCCCCCTCGCCAGGAAGGTGTAGCACCTGTTGTCCTGGATCGCCGGGTTCGGGGTCACGCTCCCGATGAGCTCCCACTTTCCTCCCGTGTATCCCGTTTCCTCTTCGAGCTCTCTCCTCGCCGCTTCAAGCGGGTCTTCCCCCCTCTCGACGGACCCTCCCGGAATTTCGACGGTGATTTCTTCCGTGCCGTGCCGAAACTGACGGATGAGGACAAACCTCCCCTCTTCCGTTATCGGTATGACATTTATCCAGTCTGCCGTTGAAAGCGTGGCAAAGACAGATTCCCTTTTCCTGGGGGACAAACGATACCTGGCGTGGACGACCCGGAAAAGGCCATTCTCAAAGACGACCTCTTCTGACATTTTCTCCCACAAATCCTTCATTTCTCCCTCCTTGTCCGCCGGACACATTATACCCTACGGCGGACCCGGGAAAATGAGACATACTTTTCCTCTCCAGGTTACCGTGATTTACACGGAAGGGAAATTTCAGGAAGCGATTTTCAGAAACGAGTCGACCACTTCCGGGGCGAAAGCCCTCCCTTTCAGGTCCTTCACCATCTCGAGAGCCTTCTTGCGGGAAAGGGGTGGCCTGTGGGGTCTCTCCGAGGTAACGGAGGTGAAGAACTCGGCGAGAGAGAGGACAGATGCTTCGATAGGGATGTCGTCACCCTTGAGTCCGAAAGGATAACCCGAGCCGTCGTACCGCTCGTGGTGATAAAGAACCAGGTCTCTCACCTCATCCAGTTCCGGATAGTTTTCCAGCATTTTCCACCCGACGAAGGGGTGCTTCCTCACCACGTCCCTTTCGGTTTCGCTGAGGTCGCGCTCTTTCGTCATGATGGAGGACGGCACGCAGAGCATCCCCACGTCGTGGAGCCTCCCCGCCACCCGGATGGTTTCCTCCCTTTCCCTTCCAAGCCCCATAGCCCTTGCGATTCGACCGCTCAACTCCGCGACGTCCGAGGAATGGTGGCGGTAGAAGGGATACTTAAGCTCAAAGGCGTCGAACATCGTTGCCAGGGATATCTCCCCGAATGTCCTGAGATTTTTCCGGAATCGAAGGCCTTCCATGAGTATCGTCGTCACCTGGGAAAGGAGGGGTTCGATTTTCTTCAGGTCATCCCGCGAGAATGTCCCTCCCCCCCTCTTGTTCGATATGTTGAGGACGCCCACCACATCCCCACCGTGTATCAGCGGGATGGAGATGAACGATTCATTGTAAAACCCCTCCCTCATGAGGTATTTCTTCACCTCCTCGTCCGGGCTTTTTTCAGATATCAAAGGCTGCCCTTTTTCCGCGACGAGGCGGATGATGTTTCCCCCGTAAATCTTCCTCACCCTGCCGTTTCCGTTGGTGCTGAAGCCCTTCTTTGCGAGGAGGACGTAGTCCGGGTCGCCCCACTCCCTCACGAAGAGAGACCCTCTTTCTGCCTGGAGAGCGTCGAGGGATATGTGGAGGAGGACCTCCATGAACTTTTCGAAGTTGAAAACGGTCCGGACTGCCTCGTAAAGGCTCTGGGGAGGGATATCGTGGGTTGCCTGAGTGGGCGCAATCCTCATAAGAGCAGCGTCTTCCGTGCGGATGACCCTGTTGCCACCCAGTTTCTTCGCGAGAAAGAGCGCTTCGTCTGCCCTCTTCACCAGGTCGTGACCCGTAAACCCGTCCTGGGGAAAGACGGATATTCCCATAGATAGTGTTACTTTCTGCGTTTTATCGAAGTTTTCGTCCGGGAACAGGTGGGTCGAAACCCTTCCGAGAATCCTGTGCGCCACGACGAGGGAATCGGAGGAACCCGTCCCGGAGAGGATGATGCCGAACTCGTCTCCCCCGAGCCTTGCGACGGTGTCTATTTCCCTCACCGATTCCCTGATAATTTCCGCCACTTCCTGGAGAGTAATGTCACCTGCCGGGTGGTGAAAGCGGTCGTTGTACTCCTTAAAGTTGTCGATGTCTGCCATGAGGAGGGAGAAACTCCTCCCCGTCCTCCTCGACTTCAGCACTTCCTGCTCCAGTCTCTCGTTGAAAGCCCGTCGGTTGAAGAGGGAGGTGAGGGGGTCATAGAAAGCGTAGTAAAGGAGCGACCGCGACGACTCCTGAATCTTGAGGAAAAGTTCAACGTAAAAGGCAAGGTTCCAGAGAACCTTCACATCCCTCTCTTCGAAGACGACCCCGTCTGGCGTGAGGAAGGCGACGCACCCCCTGAAAGACCCGTCGGGGAAAAGAGGGATAATGAGGCCGCATCCAGCATCGAGATTCCTCAGAAGTTCCTCTACGACGTCTTTTCTTCCCCTGGTTAACTTTATCGGTTTTCTCACCTCTTCCAGAGACTTCGGGTCGAGAAAACCGACGAAGAGGTCATCCACCTTCTCCTGGTTTATTTCTCCGGAAATGGAGGGGATATACTTTCCCAGTTCGTCGTCGTAGGTGTAAAAAATGATGTCCCTGACGCCCAGGTCCATCGTCATGACGTGATTTACGAAGTGAGCGTAAAACTCCTCCTTCCCTCCGAATCCAATGACGGCCGGGGTTTTCAAGAGCGCGTTGAGTGCCTTCCCGATGTCTTCAACGTCCGAGGGAGAAAGGTCCGGGGGGAAATCGACTGAGTAGCGGTTGAATATTTCGGATTTTCGTATCATTTATCAGGAATTCTTCTCTTTAATTTATACTTTTCCCCCATTCCCCTGTTCTCTATACAATTTCCATACCCTCGATATCAACTTCAATATTTCTCAAACTCCCTGTTTTTGCTTCACTATCCCGGTGTAATCCTTTTTCCCTTCTGAAAATGGCGAAATTTTTCGCACCTATGGGAATAATAATTCCTTCAGCCCCTCCCCTTCCCATTTCATTACCCATGAGGACTGAGAAAATTTTTTCCTTTAAAACCGGGTTTCATTTTAACGCGAGGAAATCGAAAAAGGAAGGATAAATTCCGTTCAAATAAAAAAACCCGGGACGAATACCGCCCCGGGTAATTTTCCTGGTAGCGGGGGATGGATTTGAACCATCGACCTTCGGGTTATGAGCCCGACGAGCTACCTGACTGCTCCACCCCGCGTCAAACAATTTAAAAGTATAACCTTCCCTGTTCCTTCTGTCAAGAAATTTTTGGGTTTTGGAATAAGCAAGTTTTTTACTACTATATCTAATATAAAATTAACACTATTCCCCCAGGTTTTCCGATGGACTTCACCACGATAAAAAAATACGACCTTTTTAATAACATCCCTGAAGAGGCAACCAGATTAATCATTGAGAAGTTTAAAGAACTCAAATACCCGAAAAAAAGCGTCATATTTCATGAAGGGGAACATGACAAGAATATTTTTATCATAGAAAGCGGTTTGGTCAAAATCGTCTCTTATACAAACATAGGGAAGGAACCCACTATCATTCTCCTGAAAGAGGGAGATATCTTCGGTATTTTGATCCTGTCAGAAGAGGCACGTCCCTTTTCCGCAATTACCCTCGAAGATTCTACCCTTCTTTCGATAGAGAAAAACACTTTCATCGCACTCCTTTCAGAGTACCCTCAACTAAATAAAAATTTTATTAAATTACTCTCGAAGAGAATTACCTTTCTGGAGAAAAAACTCATTTCAATATCCCATACCTGGTCTTATCATCGTATTTTCTCAATTCTCCAGCTCCTTTCGGAAAAATTCGGAAAGAAAGAGGGAGATAAGACAATCCTTGAAATCAAATTGACACATCAGGAATTGGCAAATCTAATCGGTACTACTCGTGAAACTGTTACCAAGCAACTTCATAAGCTTGAAGAATTAGGCCTGATAGAAGTGAAGAGAAACGTCATCATTTATCATGATAAGTGCTCAGATTTTTTCAAATAAGTCATCAAACTTCTCTCGAAAATACTGTTTCATTTTTACGGCCCTCTCAGTAAACATTTCATTCTTCCCACTCAAATTCCCTAATTGGTCTGCCTTCCAGGAGCAAGATTCACAGAATGCCATTTTATTTTTCTTTCAATTGTGAAACCTTTCACAGAAATGGCTTTACCAAATCTTTATTCTAAATTCGGAAGGAGGGGGGAAATATTTTAACGCGTATTGCTTAGTTCAGAATCCCCCAAATTAAAAAACAGGAGGAGGTAAGGGATGTCGGAACTCAATGACCTGAAAAACGCCGGGATTTATCAGGAGTGGTGGTCAAACCCTGGAATCGTCGGACTGATGGGATTCGCTTTGACCACTATGGTCACAGGGCTTCACAATGCCGGATACATTGGCGCTGGACCCACGCTCGCAATGGCACTTGCTTTTGGTGGAACGGCCCAATTCATTGCTGGCGTTATCGATTTAAGGAAGGGGAACCTCTTTGGGGGATCTGCTTTCATGTCCTACGGCGCTTTCTGGTGGTCCGTATACGCGCTCGTTGTCTGGCTTCCCGCACACGGAATAAAACCAGATGCCCAGCAGGTTGCTGCCTTCTTCTTTGTGTGGGCTATGTTTACGTTTGCCTTCGTTCTCGCAGTCTTTAAACACGGGAAATTTCTCTCTGCTCTGTTCATCCTACTCTTCCTCGCATTTGTCCTCCTCGTCTTTAAGGAATTGGGAAAAGCGTCTCCCAAGCTCGTTGGATGGGAAATTTTTATCACCGGTGCACTCGCATGGTACATTGCAATGGCAATTCTCGTGAACACGACCTACGGCAGAACAGTCCTTCCTCTTTCGTAATTTCTTCCTTTTTCCTTCCCTTTGGGGCGGCAGTGGGGGGAGCCGCCCCGAAGACCCCCCTCTTTTCTCTGGTGGATGTTTCCAGTACCCCATTAAGATAAAAATGT
>RFHC01000031.1 GCA_003696505.1 Deltaproteobacteria bacterium | reverse complement strand
TATCGAATAAGAGAGGGGGTCCATGCAGGCTCAGAAGATACGGATAAAACTGAAGGCCTTCGACCACAGGCTCATCGATAATTCAGCGGCGGACATCGTGAGCAAGGCCCGGGAGACGGGAGCGCGCGTTTCGGGTCCCATTCCGCTTCCGACGAAAATCGAGCGCTTTACCGTGAACCGGTCTCCTCACATCGACAAAAAGTCGAGGGAGCAGTTCGAAATCAGGACTCACAAGCGGCTCATCGACATCCTCGAGCCGAATCCGACGACGCTCGACGCGCTGATGAAACTCGACCTCCCGGCTGGTGTCGAGGTGGAGATCAAAATTTAACAAATCGACGGAAAGGTGTTGATTATGAAAAAGGGAATCGTGGGCAGAAAAGTCGGGATGACCCAGATCTTTGATGAACAGGGCCACGCAATCCCGGTCACCGTCATCGAAGCCGGTCCCTGTTACGTCATACAGAAGAAGACCGTCGACACCGACGGGTACAATGCCATCCAGGTCGGTTTCAAGCCGAAGAAAGCCCACCGCGTGAACCGCCCTCTCATGGGACATTACAGGAAGGCGGGGAAAGGCGCTTTTTATCACCTGAAAGAGCTCAGGATAGACGACGTCGACCAGTACGAAGTGGGCCAGGAGATTCGGGCCGACATCTTCCAGGAGGGCGAACTCGTCGACGTGACGGGATACAGCAAGGGACGCGGCTTCCAGGGAGTCGTGAAGAGGTGGGGGTTTGCGGGAGGTCCATCTTCCCACGGGTCGATGTTCCACAGGGCTCCCGGTTCCATTGGACAGTGCAGTTTCCCCGGCCGGGTATGGAAGGGGCTGAAGATGGCCGGCCGGATGGGAAACGAGAGGGTGACCGTCCTCAACCTGAAGGTCGTCAAGGTCATCCCGGAGAAGAACCTGATACTCGTGAAGGGTGCTGTTCCCGGTGCGAGGAACGGTGTTGTCATTCTCAGGGATGCGGTCAAGAAGAAGGCAAAAAATTAATCGGGGTTGCAGGTGATGGCGAAAATCGAAATTATCGATAAGGGGAAAAACGTCGTCGAGGAGAGAGAGGTTTCTCCTGCCATATTTCAGCAGGAGGTGAAGCCCCACCTCCTCCACACCGTCGTCGTTGCTCAGCTGGCGGCGAGAAGGAGAGGAACGGCCTCGACAAAAACGAGGAGCGAGGTGTCCGGAGGGGGAAGGAAGCCCTGGAGACAGAAGGGGACAGGCCGCGCCAGAGCGGGCTCAATTCGTTCACCTCTCTGGAGAGGCGGCGGAATCGTTTTCGGGCCGAAACCGAGGGATTACAGCATCAAGGTCAACAAAAAGGTGAGGAGGAAGGCCCTCCAGAACGCCCTCGCCATGAAGTTCCAGGAGGGGAATTTGATCGTCCTCGACTCGATCGACCTCCCCTCTCACAGGACGAAAGATTTTCTCGCCTTCGCAGAGAGCGTTGGGATTACGGATGCCCTCATCGTGGATGTTGAGCCCTCGAGGGAACTCCTCCTCGGCTCGAGAAACGTTCAGAGCGTTAAGGTGCTTCCGCAGAAAGCGCTCAACGTCTACGACATCATGTGCTACGAGCAGCTCGTTCTGACGAAGGCGGCGCTGGAGAAAATCGAAGAGGTGCTCGGTCAATGAACAAATATCACGTGATTAAAAGGCCTGTCATTACGGAGAAGTCAACCGTTCTCAAGGAGACGGGGAACTACGTCGTCTTCGAAGTGGACAAGAGGGCGACGAAGACCCAGATCAAGAAGGCCGTGGAGGAACTCTTCAACGTGAAGGTCCTCTCGGTCAAGACGATGATCGTTCCCGGCAAGGTCAAGAGGCTTGGCAGGTCTGTGGGAAGGGTCCCTTCGTGGAAGAAAGCGATCGTGAAACTCCGCGAGGGGGACAGGATCGAATTTTTCGAGGGCGTGTGACGGGAAAAACTGAACTGACTGGAGTGTAACGATGGGTATCAAACATTTCAAGCCCACTTCTCCCGGCGTGAGGTTTAAAACGGTCCTCACGAACGAGGAACTGACGAAAAAAGAACCGGAAAAGTCCCTCCTTCAGCCTCTGAAAAAGACGGGGGGGAGAAACAATTACGGAAGGATAACTGCCTGGTGCAGAGGCGGCGGACACAAGAGGCAGTACCGGGTCATCGACTTCAAGAGGGACAAGGTCGACATTCCCGCGAAGGTTGCCGCCATCGAATATGACCCGAATCGCTCCGCCAGAATCGCTCTCCTCCACTACGCGGACGGAGAGAAGAGATACATCATAGCCCCCCTCGGGTTGAAAGTAGGGGACACCGTCATTTCCTCGGAGAAAGCCGATATTAAGCCGGGGAACTGCCTCCCCCTGGAAAATATCCCCGTTGGTACGCTCATTCACAACGTCGAACTGAAGATAGGGAAAGGCGGACAGATTGCCCGGAGCGCAGGGTCGGTCTGTCAGATTCTCGCGAAAGAGGGGAAGTACGCTCACGTGAAGCTTCCATCCGGTGAAGTCCGCCTCATTCACAGGAAGTGCCGGGCCACCATCGGGCAGGTGGGAAATCTCGACCACGAGAACGTCTCTATCGGAAAAGCGGGGAGGTCGCGCTGGCTCGGTCGGCGCCCCTCCGTCAGAGGGACCGCGATGAACCCTGTTGACCACCCTCACGGCGGGGGAGAAGGGAAGTCGAAGGGCGGAAGGCATCCCGTAACGCCGTGGGGCGTCCCCACGAAGGGGTACAAGACGAGGAGGTCAAAGAGGCCCTCTGACAAGTTCATCGTGAAACGGAGAAAGTAACGAGGAGGAGAGAGAATGCCCAGGTCGCTGAAAAAAGGACCCTTCGTCGACGACCACTTACTCCGAAAGGTGCGGAAGGCGAAGGAATCGGGTGACAAGAGGGTCATCAAGACCTGGTCCCGTCGGTCAACGATTACGCCGGAGATGGTGGGGCTCACCTTCGCGGTCCACAACGGGAAGCAGTTCATCCCCGTTTACGTGACGGAGAACATGGTGGGACACAAGCTCGGGGAGTTTGCTCCGACGAGGACTTTCCGCGCTCACGCGGGAGACAGGAAGGCCAAGAGAGGAAAGAAATAACCGGGAGACGAGAAGATGGAAGCACGGGCTGTTCTCAGATACGCACGGATATCCCCCTTGAAAGCGAGGCTTGTCGTCGACCTCATCAGGGGAAAGGACGTAAATTCGGCGCTGACGATACTCAATTTTTCGAAGAAAAAAGCGGCGAAAATTGTCAAAAAGGTTCTTGAATCAGCAATCGCCAACGCTGTTCAGACGGGGGAGATAGACCCGGACAACCTCTACGTGAAACGCGCTTTCGTCGACCAGGGGCCAGTAATGAAGAGATACAGAGCTGCGGCCATGGGGCGAGCGCACATGATTCGGAAGAGGACGAGCCACATAACGATAATACTTGACGAAAGATAAGGAGGGTGTTTTGGGCCAGAAAACTCATCCATACGGTTTCAGGGTCGGAATTACGAAGGACTGGAAGTCCCGCTGGTACGCGAGGAAGGATTACGAGAAGTTCCTTCAGGAAGACCTGAAAATCAAGGATTACATCAAGAAAACGATGTACCACGCCGGGATTGCGGACATCATCATCGAGCGGAAGGCGAAGAAGATGTTCGTGTACGTCCACACGTCCCGCCCCGCGCTCGTCATCGGGAAGAAAGGCGTCGAGATTGACAGGCTCAGGAAGGAAGTCCAGAAATTTACGGAGAACGAAGTCCAGATAATGGTTAACGAGGTGAGGCGGCCCGAATTGAGCGCAATTCTCGTGGCTGAGAACGTGGCCATGCAGATAGAGAGGCGCGTGGCTTACAGGAGGGCGATGAAAAAGGCCGTGACGAACACTCTCAAATATGGAGCGAAGGGGATAAAGATTCAGGTGGCGGGAAGGCTCGCCGGCGCGGAAATCGCCCGTCGCGAGTGGTACCGTGAGGGGAGAGTTCCTCTTCAGACGATAAGGGCTGACATCGATTACGGATACGCCGTTGCAAAGACGACATACGGCGTTATCGGCGTGAAGGTATGGATATACAAGGGCGACATCCTCGACCGGGAAGAGTCGAGGCAATCAGAACTTGCCTGAGGAGTGAAACATGCTTGCACCGAAGAGAGTCAAATACCGGAAAAGACAGAAAGGGAGAGTCAGAGGTAAGGCTCAGAGCGGAAACTACGTGGCATTTGGTGACTTCGGCATGAAGGCCCTGGAAGGTGGCTGGATTACGGCGAGGCAGATTGAGGCAGCCCGAATAGCTATAAACAGATACGTGAAAAAGGGCGGGAAACTCTACATACGCATCTTTCCGGACAAGCCGATAACGAAGAAGCCCGCAGAAACGAGGATGGGGAAGGGGAAAGGTTCCCCTGAATTCTGGGTCGCCGTCGTCAAGCCGGGGCGCATCCTCTACGAAATTGAGGGGGTTTCTGCCGAGGTCGCGAAGGAAGCGTTCAGGAGAGCCTCACATAAACTCCCCATTAAGACAAAATTCGTCACGAGGGAGTTGTAGAGATGAAGGCGAAGGAATTGAGAGACCTCACGCTGGAGGAACTCCGCCAGAAGGAGAAAGAGCTGGAAGAGGAAATCTTCCGTCTGAAGATTAAGAGATACACGACCCAGCTCGACAACAAGATGATTATCAGGAACAAACGCCGGGACCTCGCACGGATAAAGACGGTCATCAACGAGAAGTTGAGGGCCGGCGAGGCAAATAATCAGTGAGGGTGGAGAGATAAATGGCACGGAAAGAGAGAGGGAACAGGAAGACGAGGGTCGGCGTCGTTGTCAGCGACAGGATGGACAAGACCGTCGTCGTCCAGGTGGAGCAACTGGTGATGCATCCCCTTTACAAGAAGTACGTGAGGAGGAGGAAAAAGTTCAAAGCCCACGACGAGGAGAACCAGTACCAGGTGGGCGACATGGTCGAAATCATCGAGACCCGACCCCTCTCAAAGGAGAAAAGGTGGCGGGTAAAGCGGCTGATTTCGAGACCGGAAATCAAATAGCAGGGGTATGAGAAATGATTCAGATGCAGACTGTTCTCGATGCTGCCGACAACTCGGGTGCGAAGAAGTTATACTGCATCAAAGTCCTGGGCGGGACGAGGCGCCGATATGCCTCCCTCGGCGACGTCATTGTCGTCAGCGTCAAGGAGGCGCTTCCCAACAGCAAGGTGAAGAAGGGAGATATCTATCACGCCGTCGTCGTCAGGACCGCGAAAGAGGTGAGGAGGCCCGACGGGACGTATATCAAGTTTGACACGAACTCGGCCGTCCTCATCAACAAGCAGGGAGAGCCTATCGGGACTCGAATCTTCGGTCCCGTCGCGCGCGAATTGAGGGCGAAGAAGTTCATGAAAATTATCTCCCTCGCGCCGGAAGTCCTGTGAGGAGCGGAGCGATGACGAAACCGAAGTTGAGAATAAGGAGAAACGACATCGTCAAGGTCATCAAGGGGAAAGACCGCGGAAAAGTGGGAAAGGTGATCAAGGTCATCCCCGAGAAGAGACGGGTCATCGTCGAAAAGGTGAACATCGTCAAGAGGCACGTTAGGCCCTCTGCTGCGTTTCCCCAGGGGGGAATTCTGGAGAAAGAGGCCTCCATCTCCGTTGCCAACGTGATGCTTATGTGCGACAAGTGCAACCAGCCCACGAGGGTTGGATACAGAATTACCGAAGCAGGAGAGAAGTTTCGCTACTGCAAGAAGTGCGGAGAGGTCATCGAGGCAAAAAAGAAATAGCGGGAGTGTTTGAAAAATGAAACCGAGACTTCTGGAAATGTACCATACCGACGTCCGTCAGAAAATGATGGACAAGTTCGGGTACGAAAACCCGATGCAGGTCCCCCGCCTCGTCAAGGTGGTCATCAACATGGGGCTCGGGGAGGCGATTCAGAACATCAAACTCCTCGATTCCGCGGTGGAGGAACTTGCTCTCATCACCGGGCAGAGACCCATCGTTACGAAAGCGAAGAGGTCCATCGCAAACTTCAAACTTCGAAAGGGAATGCCCATCGGGGTGATGGTGACTCTCCGGGGGCACAGGATGTACGTTTTCATCGACAAACTTTTCAACGTGGCTCTCCCTCGCGTGAGGGATTTCCGCGGCGTTTCGCCGAAAGGGTTCGACGGTCGCGGCAACTACACCCTCGGAATCAGGGAACAGATAATATTCCCTGAAATCAACTACGACAAGATAGAGAAAATCAAGGGAATGAACATCACTTTCGTCACCACGGCGGAGACGGACGAGGAGGCCTACTGGCTTCTCAAGTTCCTCGGGATGCCGTTCCGTCAGTAAAAGGAGGGTGCCTTGGCAAGGAAAGCTCAGCTGGAAAAGATGAAAAAGGAGCCCAAGTTCAAGGTTCGAAAGAGGAACCGCTGCAAGAGGTGCGGTCGTCCTCGCGGTTATTACAGAAAGTTCGGGCTCTGCAGGATATGCCTGAGGGAACTTGCCCTCCGGGGCGAACTTCCGGGCGTCAGGAAAGCAAGCTGGTAAAGGGGTGAGGTGACATGGCCATCAACGATCACATATCGAACATGCTGACCCGCATCAGAAATGCCCAGATGGCGGGGAAGAAGTCTCTGGAAATTCCGTCGAGCAAGATGCTCGTTTCCATTGCCGCCATCCTGCAGGAAGAGGGTTACATAGAAGGCTTCAAGTACATAGAGGACGGCAAACAGGGAATTCTGCGCATTCAGCTCAAGTACAGCCCCGTCTACGGGTACGCGATAACCGGCCTGCGGAGGGTGAGCAAGCCCGGGAGGCGTGTCTACGTGGGGAAAGACGATATCCCGCAGGTGAAAAGGGGATACGGCATATGCATCCTCTCCACGTCGAAAGGAGTGGTGACGGGGGAGAAGGCGAAAGAGATGGGTGTGGGCGGAGAACTTCTCTGCGAAATCTGGTAACGAGGGAGTTTGAGCGATGTCGAGAATAGGAAGAATGCCCATTCAGATTCCGGACGGCGTATCTGTCGACGTCTCCGGAAAGACGGTCACGGTCAAGGGGAAGCTGGGGACGCTCACGAGGGAGATTCCTGACGAGGTGACCGTTGCCGTCGAAGACGGGAAGGTCGTGGTGAAGAAAAAGGTGGAGACGAGCAAGAGGTGCAAGGCATTCCAGGGACTCGTCCGGTCGCTCATCAACAACATGGTCATTGGAGTGTCCCAGGGATTCGAGAAAGTTCTCG
>RFHC01000177.1 GCA_003696505.1 Deltaproteobacteria bacterium | reverse complement strand
GGGATTACCCTCGCGGACTCGAGGCCGGGAAGAGGGGGCGAGGCTTTCTCCAGGAGCAAAAGGGTGTTTTCCAGATAGTCTGAGGGCGTCCCGAACTCCATGAAGTTCCCCTCTGTGACGAACCCTCCGGCTCCCTTTCCTTCCCTCACGAGGGGGAGGATACCATCCCGGATGAGGCACCTTTTCCCCGGAGGGATCCGCTCGATGAACTCTCTCCGGAGGATGGAGACGCCGGTGAAGAAGAAAGGACCTTCTCCCTGTGAGGGGGCGCCGATTGAGAGGAGGGAGTTCTTCCCGTCCGTGTAAACGGGCGTGTATCGTTTCTCCCTGAGAGGGAAGAGGACGAGGGTGGCAAGGTTTTTCCTCTTCCTGTGGTGCGCCAGGGCTTTTTCCATGTCGAAGTCGACGATGGTGTCGCTGTTTGCGACGATGACCTCCTCTGCACCGGAAAAGTGAGGGAGGGCGTTTCTGATTCCTCCTCCCGTCCCGAGAATTTCCGGTTCGATGACGAAGGAGACCCTGCCGGGGAACTTCCCCCACTCGAGCACCTTGCTCCGGACCGCTCCCGGTATCCTGTGGAGGTTGATAACCACTTCCCTCACGTTGAAGCGCGAGAGGAATTCGAGGGTGTATGTGATGAGGGGTCGGCCGAGGACGGGAATTGCCGGTTTCGGGATTTCGAAGGTGAGCGGCCTGAGCCGCGTGCCCAGACCGGCCGCGAGGACCATGGCCACCCGCTTCCTCTTACCCATCGGGCCGGACCTCCTCCCACATCCTCTCGAGGAGAGGGATGACGAAATTGCGGAGTTCGGGGTGCCTCTCTCGAAGGACGGGATTCCCCTTCAGGTGGGAAATGGTCAGGGGGATTGAAGGGAGGTATTTCCCTTTCCCGCGGACGAGGGACATGTAATAAAACGTCCCCAGGGCCTTCAGGTTCCTCTGTATCGCCATCTCTCCGAGCGAAAGGAGAAACTCCTCTTGCGTCCCTCCCACCGGCAGGGAGCAGTCCCGTGCCATCTCTCGATATTCTGCGGCGAGTTTCGTCCTCCACGATTCCGGGAGCGAGACGTATGAGTCGAAAAGGAGAGACGCAACGTCGTAGACGAGAGGTCCCATGCGCGCGTCCTGAAAGTCGATGATGCGAATCTCTCCCTCATCCGTAACCATGATGTTTCTGCTGTGATAGTCCCGGTGCGTCAGGAAAAGCGGGAGGGAGACGAGGTTCTCTATGACGGGGGAGACGAGCGAGAGGAGTGTCCGGGAGAGTTCTTCCCCTTTGTCGGGAAAGAGATTTTTTATCCCGTGCTCGCAGAGAAAGACCATCTCTTCGGTCAGTTTCTCACTGTCGAAGGAGAGGCGGGAGGGAAGGTCTTCGGGGGTGAGGAGTTCCGTCCCGAGTTTCTGAATCTTGATAAGTTCCTGGAGAGTTTTCCGGTAAATCCGGAAGACCTCTTCGTCGAAACCCCTCTCATCCACCAGATTCATGAGGGTCCGGTCTCCGGCGTCCTCGAGAAATACCAGGTTCCCTTCGGGAATGTGGAGGTAGACCTCGGGGACGCTCACCGACGCCTTTTTCAGAATCGCGTGAACGGAGAGAAAGGGGAGTTGACCGTCCACGATGTGGGAGTCGGGGTAGCGCATCATCACCACGCTGGGTAGTCCGGAGAAACGGGGCGAGAAGGTGATCCTGTAGTAGCGTCTGGTGGAGGCGTCGCCTTCGAGTTCCACCACCGACTCGAATACGCCGGGGTCCTTCATCCCTTCCATCAGTGCCTGTTCAATCGAGAAGGTCACTTTCCCCTCACAGGAACGATTCGATTTTCTCCTTTCCCCTGAGAATGAGGTCCTCGAAGTAGGCAGGTTCCCCCCTTTCACCCTTTTCCCGGTCCCGCAGTTCGAGCGTGAGGGGCCCGTCGTAGCCGATTTTTCTCAGCCCGTCAATGACCGGTTTCCACGGGACGGTCCCCTCGCCCGGGACGAGGTGTTCGTCTTCTTCCCCCCCGTTGTCTGAGATGTGGACGTCGGCAAGGCAGCCGTCCGCCGCAACGACGGCCGAAGGGGCTTCTTCCGCAACGTGGGCGTGCCCCACGTCAATGCACACCTTCAATCTTTCCTCTCCGAATTCCCTGACCAGGTCGACGATAGCCCTGGACGTTCCCGATGGCATCGCCGTGTTCTCCAGAGCCAGGGAAATGCCGTCGGGGAGGGCCTCCAGAATCCTCTCAAGGCTGTCTTTGAAGAGGAGTTTTCTCTTCAGCGGGACTTCATTCCCGGGGAAGGTGGTGTGTATCACGAGGGTCCCCTCTCCCTGAATGACGAGGGGGAGTGCGCAGGCTATCGTCTCTTCGACGGAGGCCAGGCGGAGTTCATCGTTTTCCGTTGAGAGGGAGGTCCACCGTCCCTTTTTGATATCGTCGATGTGAAAGTAGAGGGGAAAGTGGACAGTGGGGACCCTTATCCCTCTCCTTTCCGCGCTGGAGAGGAATCGGCGGACGAATTCTCTGTCCCTGTAGGGAAAGTGGGGAATTGACGAAAAGACCTCAAGAGAGCGGATGCCGCAGCTTTCAACGATAGAAAGGAACTCTTCGCGGAAAGTGTGATAAACGAATATGTGAGTCGAGACCGAGAGAAACATGACAATTATGGATTTTATACGAACCTGCGGGAGGCGAAAAACCCGGGAATGAAAAAGTTTATTCGCACATGTCTCGTCTTCTCCCTCGTCTTTCCTCTCACCCTCCTCGTGCCTTTATCCTCTCAGAGTGACCAGTCTCCTCTGGCGGAAATGGTGAGGGCCCTGGCGGAAGGGGACCTTCCCTCTCTCCGAGATGCGTGCAGGAAGGAGTTTCCCCCTCACGTTGAAGATTCGAGGATGTACGGGCTTTTCGTCGCGGCCCTCGAGGAAGGGAAGGTGGAGGAAGCGGAGAGGACTCTCTCGGAGTTGGAGGGAAAATATCCGGATTCCTTCTTCATCGATTACGGAAAAACCCGCCTGGGCGCGTACTTCTATTTTTCCGGCGAAAAAGGAAAGGGGGCCCGGCTGGTGAAGGAGGTGAGGAGAAGGCCTCTCTCCTTCCGTGAAGGAGCCCTTCACGCTTTTCTCAGGGGACTCGTCCTCCTGGGAGAGGGAGATGCATCCGGGGGAATGAGAGAGCTTGCCCGCTGTGTCTCTACTTATCCCGGCTCTCAGGAATCGGAGAGGGCCTGGGAGAAATTCCGTGCTCTCACACAGATGAAGGACATATCACCCGAACCGGAAACGGTCCTTCTCGTCGCTTCGGCGCTTGAAGGG
>RFHC01000030.1 GCA_003696505.1 Deltaproteobacteria bacterium | reverse complement strand
TACGGAGGGCGGAATGGGGTATGGGGGAGAGGTGGGTACGGGAATTGATATCTAATCAGAGGAAAAACATTAGAGGGACCTTGCGATGCGGAATAAGGAAACCCCCATCAAAACCTTGTTGAAGGAAAGAGTAAAGAAACTATCACTTTCAATCATAGAATTTTCCCGCTCTCTCCCCAAAAACGACGTGACAGGAATAATCAGCAGACAGGTAATCAGGTCAGGAACTTCTATTGGAGCGAACTATTTTTCAGCGTGCAGAGCCAGGTCAAAAGCAGAATTTATCTCCAGAATGGGAATAGTAGAAGAGGAAGCAGACGAAACACTGTACTGGATAGAAATCCTCGTAGAGTCTGGAATCGTAAAAGAAGAAACAATCGCCGACCTGAAAAACGAGCTAAACGAAATCATCTCCATTGCAGTCACTTCAATCCGGACTGCCCGAAAAAATATGAACAAAAACAAATAATCCCCATCTAATACGGTGTCTTCCCCTTATCATTCAGCAAAGTCGTTCACAATCCGCAATCCGAACTCCGCGTTCCGAAATACCATGATTCCAAAACTTATAATTTCCGTTTCGGGAGGAAGATGTGGAAGGAGGTGCCCCGGCCCACCTCTGACTCGACGGTGATGTGTCCCTCGTGGAGGTCGAGGATTTTCCGCGTGATGGAGAGGCCCAGGCCAGTGCCAGCCTCCTTTGTCGTGAAGAAGGGCTGGAAAATCTTTGAGAGTTTGTCGGGGGGAATGCCGGGACCGTTGTCGGAGACCGTTATCATGATGTAGTTCTTCCTCGATATCCCCTTCAGGTATCCGGGGGGCGCCTCCCGGTAGGTTTTCACCGTTATCTCGCACCCCTCCGGCTTCGCCTGGAGAGCGTTGAGGAAGAGGTTGAGGAAGACCTGCTTTATCTGCTCCGCGTCCACCTCCACCTCCTCCATGGCCGGGTCGAATTCCCTGATGAAGGTGGCCTTCCTCCCCTCGGGAATCTGCCGGGCCAGGAAAATCACCTTGTCGATGACGTCGTTGATGTTCGCCAACTTGAATTCCGGTTCCGTGTAGCGGGCGAAGTTGAGGAGGTTCCTCACCGTATTGTCGAGCCTCTCCACCAGGGCGAGGACCTCGCTGAGAATCTCGCGGCGCGGGTCTTCTTTGGAGAACTCCTTCACCAGGACCTGGATGGCACCGGAAATTCCCGCCAGGGGGTTCTTTATCTCGTGGGCGAGCCCTGCCGCCATCTCGCCGAGGGATGCGAGCCTGTCCGCCCTGAGGAGCTGTCTGCGGTGGAGTTTCTCCAGTTCCTTCTGGGTCTCGTCCAGACGCTCCACCATCCGGTTGAAGGAACTGGCCAGGTCTCCCAGTTCGTCTCGCGAGCGGATGGGGACGCGGATGGAGAGGTCCCCCGCCTCGACCCGCGCCATTGCGGAGACCAGGTCGCGGATAGGGCGGTTAACGAACTGGCGGAAGACGCCGGCGATGAGGACGAAGGTGATGAAAACGGATGCGAAGATGGAGGTGTAAAGGGTCGTCTTGTTTCTGTCGATGCTCGCCAGGGTCTCCTCCATCGAGAGGCAGACGTCCAGGACCCCCAGGACCTCCTGGGTCCTGTCGTGGCAGCGGTAGCACTGGGGCTGGTTTTCAATCGGCTCGACCATGCAGAAGGAGCGCCTCCCCGTATCGGCACTCTGGAATGGGGCTGCCCTCTCCGGCGAGCGGTATATGGCGTAGTCGAGTTCCTCCGTCAGCTTCCCGATTTCGTCGAGGCGCGCCGAGTAGAGGATAATTCCCTCCTCGTTGAAGACGCGGAGTTTCTCCACGCCAGGGAGGGACCCGACGGTGTGAAAGATGGAGGTGAGCGACTCCACGTGCCCCGACTCCATGGAGATGATGACCGTCTTCTTCACCGCCTTCGTCAGGATTATTGCCCTCGTCTTCACCTCCTCCAGCGCCCTCTCTTTCTGGACGCGGTGGAGGTAGTTGGCGGTGAAGCCGAAAATCCCGAAAAGGACGAGGATGATGGTGACGGTCATCTTCGTCAGGATGGAGTTTATGAATCCCTTCACGCCCGCCTCCAGCGATTTCTCCCCATACATCTATGCGAATCCCGCTTTCCTGTCAAACCTCACTCATTCCGGGAGTCCTCCCCGAGAAGGGAACCCGGTCGTCACAGCCTGTGGCAGGTGGTGCAGAGTTTCACCTCGGGAATTCTGAAGAGGCGGGGGTTTTCCGAAAAGTGGGGGGAGTGGCACCCGATACACGCGAGATTCTCCTCCCCATCCCGGGGGAAGTCGTCAGGGATGACAGTCATCTCCTTCGTCGTGGATGCCTTCCTGTGATTGGGGTGGGGGGTCTCGTGACACCCGAGGCAGAGGGAGTTTCCCTTCCTCACGAGTTGATACTCCGCGTCAGACGCGTGGGGGCTGTGGCACCTCTGGCACTCGAGTTTGGCCACCGGCCGGTGTATCGTCGTCCCCTCGACTTCTGAGGGGTCCTTGTCGTC
Source organism: Deltaproteobacteria bacterium (assembly GCA_003696505.1). Classification (GTDB taxonomy): domain Bacteria; phylum Desulfobacterota; class Deferrimicrobia; order J040; family J040; genus J040. Next base: position 1,415 of record RFHC01000030.1, on the reverse strand, counting down.
GTGGCAGGTGACGCAGAGTTTCCCGGGGGGGTATTCGACGAGGAGTTTCGGATTCTTCGAGAAGTGAGGCGTGTGGCAGGAGACGCACTCCCCCTCTGCTACGGGGCCGTGGATGAACTCCCTCTCCTCCTCATCGTCGTCCTTCGTGAAGTCCTCGTGGCAGGAAAAGCAGGTTTCCTTCAAATCCTCGGGAATCTGAAGGTCACCCTCCTCCAGCGAGTGACATGACTCGCACCCTTCCTCCAGGGCCGGGTGGAGGCGGAAGGAGGTGAAGGTGGTCTCCTCTTTTGCCGTCTTGAAGACGAAGGTGTCAAGTTTCGCCCCGGGGAGGGAAAAAAGGCGAACCGTCTCCCCCCCGACGGAAACAACGTTCAGCGCAGGGATGAGGGGAACTTCCACGGAGAAGAAACCCTCGCTCTCGACGTCTATCTTCTTCAAAAAGTTGACCTGAACCTGGAAGGACTCCTCGCCGTCGGTGTAACCGTAGAGGGTCACAGACTTTCCGGCCACGAGAGTCCTGTCCTGCGGATAGATGAGCGTCACCTCACCGAAGGCAGGTCCGGAAGAGAGCAGGAGCGCAAAGAGCACAAGCGCCCAAACAGCTGAAATCCCACGGGGTTTCAATCTCACCTGACAGCGACCTCTTCCCTCTCTTCTCTCCCCACCCCCGGATAGGATTCGGCTTTTTTAAAGGGTTCTTTAGTGAATATGGTCGTCAATTTTACGCTCGGGCACCGGGTGCAGTCAAGGCAGCGCAGACAGTCGATGGAGTTGGGCTCCCGGTCAACCCGGATGTCGACAGGGCAGATTTTCTGGCACTTCCCGCACCTGGTGCAGGTATCGGCGTTCCACTCGAGTTTGAGGAAACTCGCCTTGTTGAAGACGGAGAAAATCGCCCCCAGAGGGCAGACCGCGCGGCAGAAGGGCCTCTTCGTCATCGTCGAGGTGGTGACGAAGAAGAGGAGAATCGATATCTTCACCCAGAACATCGTCTTCACCATCGAGCGGACGTTCACGTTGAGGGTCACCCACGGGAGTCCCGCGATGAGAGTCCCCATGGGGCAGAGTTTGGAAAACCAGTTCTCGTGGGTGATGTAGGGGATGATGAAAACGAGGCTGACCAGGACGACGTAGCGAAACCACCTCACCCACTGGGGGAGGGAAAACTTCCAGGTGCGGAACTTGTAAAGGATGTCCTGGAAAAACCCGAAGGGACAGAGGGTCCCGCAGGTCATCCTCCCCACGGCAGACCCGACGACTCCCAGCGTCCCGAGGGCGTAGAAAGGGAAGTGCCCCGTCACCATGAAATGCTGAATCGTGCCGATGGGACAGGAGAAGAGGGCGTTGGGGCAAGCGTAGCAGTTCAGCACGGGGACGCAGAAACTCTTGAGGGACCCCTGGTAGAGGGTAGCCGT
>RFHC01000176.1 GCA_003696505.1 Deltaproteobacteria bacterium | reverse complement strand
CTGGAGGACCCCGTACTCAGAGACGGTGAGGGTCTACATCATTCTCCTCGCCGTTGCTCTCGGGTTAAGGGTCCTGACATTCAACAGGTATCTGCACACCGCGTGCAAGGTGTGCGGGGAGAGACAGCCCTGGAGAGTTCGCTTCAAGAAAGACGACGTATGCGGTCTCTGCTCGTCCCGCTCTCATGAATTCAGGGGAGGGGCCAGGGCCCTGGAGAAGGCTGCCAACATCAGGCTTTACAGGAAAGCCACGATTGCCCGCTCGCTCCTCCTCCCGGGATACACGTTTCTCGCGATGAACTCGGTCACGATATACGCTTTATGGACGGGGCTTTTCTCTTTCTTTCTCTCCCTTTTCGTCATTTTCCGGTTTGCATTTCCGGGGAATCTCTCCTCGCTTTACGGGAAGATTCACGCCTACGGCCTCGTCATTTCGGGCGTGGGGTGCGGGGCCATATACCTCTTCTTCAACGGTCTCGGCGCGGCTGTCTTCAGGAGGCTTCTGAAGAAACACAGAGTATGGGGGATTTGAAGTGCAGGGAAGACTGGAAAAGACGAAAGTAGAGGACATCGTTCAGATACTCGCGAATCCGGAGAACAGCGGAGTCCTCGAGATACGGAGTCCAGAGGGGGACATGACCTTCTACTTTTCCGGAGGCGGAATCGTCGACGTCGTTCCGGACGAAAGGGCGCGCAACCAGCTCATCGGGCAGATGCTCGTCGACGCCGGCCTTTTAACGGAGAGGGAGAGAGAGAAGATTCTCAAAGAGCAGAAGAGGAAGAAAAAGAAGTTCGGAGAGATTCTCCTTGAGAAGAAGAAGATAGACGAGCGGACCCTGAAGAGGTTTCTGACGATTCAGATAAAGGAGTGCACCTACAAACTCCTGACGATGAAAAAGGGGGAGTTCCGCATCGATTATTTTGACATCAGGGGAAAAGGGGTCCTCATGGACCCGATACCGGTTCAGGTTCTCCTCATGGAAGGCGCTCAGTTTGTCGACGAATTCCCGATAATACAGAAGAAGATACCGGTAAAGGGAATCCTCGTGAGGAGGAAAGAGGTTTCCTCGCCGAAGAAGATAAAAGAAAAGGATGAAAATGCGTTCAGGCTTTACGCGGCCATGGAAGAATTCGATGAACCGATTAAGCACTTCCGGAGATGCGGCCTCACCGAATTCGAGGGGTACAAGGCCCTTGCTGCCCTCAACGAATTGAATGCCCTTTCAATAACAGAAGTGAAAGAATTCGAAGAGGAGCAGGAAAAGAAGGAAGAGGCCGCTGCGCGGATGAGAATGATGAGGGTGGGGAGCGCGGTAAACGTCGTTCTCACCCTTCTCCTCGTGGGGGCATCGGGATTCATTATCTATGATACAATTAAAAGTTCAGGAATTTTCATTGTTCTGAGGGAGATTTTTAAGGGATTCTAACCCGAACCGAGAGAGGTGAAATGCTGGAGAAAGCCGAGAACTTCGTTGACATATCCTTCGAGGACACGGAGAGGGCCCGGTCCCTCTTCGGACCCCACAACGAACACCTGAAAATCCTCGAAAGACAGGCCGGAGTTGAAATTACTTCCAAGGGGAATCACCTCCGCGTGAAGGGAGAATCCCACTCCGTTTCCGTTGCGGCAAAGGTGCTGGAAGAGCTCTACGAAATCCTGAAGAGAGGATATCCTCTCTACTCGAACGATGTCATCCAGGCCGTGAAAATTGCACAGACTGACAGGAATGTGGACCTCAGAGAAATTTTTCTCGACACCGTTTTCGTCTCTTCCCGGAAAAAGGTGATCACTCCAAAGAGTTTTGCCCAGAAGGTTTACATCGATTCCATCAGGAATTACGACATCGTTTTCGGTATCGGTCCGGCGGGGACGGGGAAGACGTTTCTTGCCATGGCAATGGCGATATCCTTTCTCCTGAAGAAGATGGTCAAGAGAATTGTTCTCGCCCGGCCGGCGGTGGAAGCGGGGGAGAAGCTCGGTTTTCTTCCCGGAGATATGTACGAGAAAGTGAACCCATACCTGAGGCCTCTCTACGACGCCCTCTACACCATGCTTGAGTACGACCAGGCTTCGCGCTTGATTGAGAGGGGGACAATAGAAATTGCTCCTCTCGCTTTCATGAGGGGAAGGACTCTCAACGACTCTTTCATCATCCTGGACGAAGCCCAGAACACCACGTCAGAACAGATGAAGATGTTCCTCACCCGCATCGGCTTCGGGTCGAAAGCTGTCATCACGGGAGACATCACTCAGGTGGACCTTCCGACGGGCAAGGTTTCCGGCCTCATCGAGGTGAGGAAGATACTCGAAGGTGTCGAGGGAATCCGTTTTTGCTATTTTTCCGAGATAGATGTGGTCCGACACCCCCTCGTCCAGGAAATCATCAAGGCATATGAGAAGTGGGAGAGGGAGAGAGGATGAACTCCCCCACGAAAAGGATTCTCTCCTCCGTTTTCGGAGAGGGAGGAATCCCTCTGTTCATCTACTCCGCCCTCTGGATGGCGGGCGTCTTCGCTCTCTCCGTTTTCGTCCTCGGGGGTGCGTTTCCTTTCGCGCCTGAAGCGAGAGTTGTCCTCTTTCCTTCCTTCGCCGCGGGTCTTCTTGGAGGCATCTTCTTTCCCATCTGGGGAGGGCTGGCTTCACTTCTCGCTCTTGTGTTCCTTTTGCTAATTCATTCCGGTGCGACTTTTGTTGTCGTGACAGCAACTGCACTTCCCTTTGCGGGCGGGGTTGTGGTGGGTTCGAGAGTCTCCACGAGAAGTTCCCTCGCGGTCTTTGCGGTGGCCGGGGAAACGGTGAGAGCCCTCTTCGCGTCCATCCTCCTGTCGCCGATAGCCGGTGGGGATTCTCTCGCTCTCTTTGGAGGTGCGCTCCTTTCCCTCCTTCACGGGACGGGATACCTCTTCGTCGCTCTTTACCTCGGGGAATACCTCTTCTCCCTCATGACCCGGCCACGTCTGTCAGAGGTCTGCTCTGACGGGCATCCTCTGGTGAGGGAGATGAAAGAGAGGGCGATGGGGACTTTCGTCCACGCCCGGAACGTTTCTATTCTCGCCGAGGCGGCGGCACGAGCCATCGGAGCGGATTTTCTCTTGGCGCGGGCGGGTGGCTTTTTCCACGACGTGGGAAAACTCTGGAACCCCACTTTTTACGGGGAGAACCAGCGGAATCAGCCCAACGTTCACGACACCGTGACGATGGACGTTTCCCGTTCCATCATTATTGCCCACATCGACGAGGGAGTGAGGAGGGTGAGGAAGCACCGGTTGGGGAAACAGATGGAGGGGTTTGTCCTGACCCACCACGGCGACGGACCTGTCTACCATTTTCCGGAAGAGAAGAGGAAAGTGAGGGACAGATATCCGGGTCCGGTCCCTTCGACAAAGGAAGAGGGGCTCGTGATGCTTGCTGACGCTCTCGAGGCCGTCACGCGGTGCGTTTCCGGGCCTCTCTCAGAAGAAGAACTGGAGGAGATGGTCCGTTACGTGATAGAGAGGGCGAAGAGAGACGGGCAGTTGAGGGAATGTCCCCTCTCAGAGAGGGAACTCGACCTCGTGAGGGAGGTCTTCGTTGATTGCCTGAGAAACCTCTATCACGGGAGGGTCCGTTACAGGTCTTCAGATTCTTACGGGGGGCGGAAAGGCGATGCTCATTGTGTCGGTGCGGAACGAGAGGAGAGGAAAGAGGCCAGATACCCGGGGCATAAAGCGGATGATTCTCCAGACGCTCCGGAGTCTGAATATCACTGACGGGGAACTTGCCGTCCTTTTCGTTGGTAACAGGAAGATAGAAAGGCTCAACCGGGAATATTTCAACAAAAAGGGTCCAGCCAGCGTCATCTCCTTTCCGTATCTCGAGG
>RFHC01000175.1 GCA_003696505.1 Deltaproteobacteria bacterium | reverse complement strand
GGGCGGAACGCCCTCGTGGCGATGAGGACGGCTCTCGACGTGACGGCTCACAACGTGGCCAATGCGGCAACTCCCGGATACCACCGGCAGGAGGTGGTCTTCGAGGACATCTCTCCCGGAGTTCTCATATCCCGGACGACGACGGGGAGAGGCGTTCGCGTTGCAGACGTCCGGAGGCTTTACGACGAGTTCGTCGGTTCCCAGATTCGTCTCGAGTCGGGAAACAGGTCGTACTGGGAGGTTTTCAACACCCATTTCCCTCAAATAGAGGCTGTTTTCAACGACGAATCGGGAGGCGGTCTCGCCGAGCCACTCAACACCTTTTTCTCCTCCTGGGATGAGGTATCCCAGCATCCCGAGGAGTACGCCTCGAGGGAACTCCTCCTGAAAAACGGGGAATACCTGGCGGAGAGGCTCGGGAGCGCTTACCGGACCCTCGAAGACCTGAAAAAGGGTCTCTACGACGAGGCGGCAACGACGGTGGACGAAGTCAACGAACTTCTCGGTCAGATTGCGGAACTGAACAGGAAAATCGCCCTGGCGCCCGGGGTCCTGGACCTGAGGGACCAGCGGGACCTCCTCCTCGACAGGCTGAACGGCCTCGTCAGGGTGACGGCTTTTGAGGAACCCAACCACAAGGTGACGCTCCTCCTCGGCGGGACGCCCCTTCTCGAAGGGGAGACCGTCCACAGCCTGTCTGTTTCCCACGGGACGGACGGAGAGATTCGCTACTCCGTCAACCTCCCGGGAGGGGCCAGGGACGTGACGGACCTGATAGCCGGTGGAAAGCTGAAAGGGATAACGGACCTGAGGGACAGGACCCTGGCGGGATACATGGACCGCCTCAACGCCTTTGCCGTTAACCTGACCCAGGAGGTGAATGCGCGCCACCGGGAGGGTTTCGGTCTCGACGGCGCCACGGGGCAGGACTTTTTCCTTTCCCCCGTCAGCGTCACGGACCCCTCGGGAGGCGGCGTCGTCTCGAAAGTGGCGGTCTCTGACCCCGATGCCCTCGACTATCACAGGTTTCAAATCGATTACGTTCACAATCCTCCCGAGGATGGGGGGGACTTCACCGTCACGGACCTGACGACGGGTCAGGTCGTCTCGGCCACGGTCTCGATAGACCCCACCACGATGAGGAGGACGCTCTCCTTTTCCGGACTGGAAGTGACGGTCGACGGACCCATGACGGCGGACGAGTCGTTCCAGGTTCAGGTTTTGAAAAACGCTGCGTCCTCCGTTTCTGTAACCGTTGCGAATCCGGAATCGGTGGCGGCGGCCCGGGCAGTTTTTCAGGTTGACGGGACGAACGACACGATTCTGATAGACACGGGGACGGTCACCCAGGTCAAACTTCCCCACGGCGTTTACACAGGAGAGGAACTCGCCGCGCTCCTGGAATCTGAGGTGGAGAACGCCTCGGGTGGAGCCGTTGACCTGACCGTTGCCTTCAACCCGCAGGTGAAGATGTTTCGGGTGGAGAACTCGCCTGCCAGTTCTTCCTCCATCGACATCCTCTGGGAGGACCCGTCGACGACGGGCGGGTCCCTCTTCGGATTCTCGAGCGACACGCCTCCCCTGGCGCCCGGCGACGTCGTATCCAGTCAGTCTTCCGTGGAAGCCTTCGCGGGGGCCGGCATCCCTGGCGACAACGGCAACGCTCTTGCCCTCTCGGCGCTTGCCGACGAGGAGGTCATGGCGGGGCGGACCCCCACCGAGTTCTACCGCGAACTCGTGTCTCAGGTCGGCGTCGACGGGGCGGCGTCGGAGAGGATGTATTCCTTCCAGGATTCCGTCGTCCAGGGGCTGGAGCAGAAGATGGAGGAGATGGGGGGAGTGAACCTAGACGAGGAAGCGGCGAACCTCATCCGGTTCCAGAAATCATTCGAGGCGGCGGCGAAGATGATTCAGGTGGCGGACGAACTGCTCTCTACTCTCATCGAAATGGCAGGGAGATAAGGTGCTATGCGCGTCACGATGAAGATGTTCTACCAGCGGTTTCTCTCGAGCCTGAACAGGAACATGGGGGGAGTTCTGAAGGACCATGAGCAGATCGCCTCGGGGAAGAGAATTAACAGGCCTTCCGACGACCCGGTTGCGGAATCGCGGGTCCTTTCCTACAGCAGGGACGTGAGCAGGATAGAAGAATACAAGAGGTCCATCGACACCGCCACCTCCTATCTCACGGCAATCGATTCGGCACTTCAGGAGGCCACGGACATCGTCGTCCGCGCGAGGGAGCTCGCCATGCAGGGGGCCTCCGACACGGTTGATGCGGAAGGGAGGAAGATTCTCGCGGCAGAGGTGGAGAAGCTCATCGAGGGAGCGGCTGACCTGGCGGGGACGAAGGTGGGAGACCGCTACGTCTTTTCGGGATTTTCATCGAGAAGTGCTCCCCTGGACCCGGAGACGGGTGAGGTGGTGACGGATGGAGGTGTCGTCCGCATCAGGATATCGGAGCGAATCGACGTGGAGGTGAACGTCCCGGCAGGGGAGATTTTCTCTCTTTCCCGCAATTTCCCTTCAGACCCGCCCGAGGGAGTCCTCCCGTCCTATAACTGGGACGGAGGGGGCACGATACCGATTCCGGACGCCGACCCCGTCTCGGCGCTCTACACGGACCCGGGCGGTTTCACTGCGGATACGGACACGTTTTCTCCGTCGGGCGGGACGCTCACGGTCCGGTCGTCCCCGGACGACCCGGCGCCAGCCGTTGTGGCAATTCCCGCAGGGGCGACTCTGGCAGACGTGAGGGATGCGCTCAATTCCACCGGGAAGGTGCGGGCTCACATCGTCGACTTTTCCGACGGAGGAACTCCTGACCTCCGTCTCGTCGTCTCGTCGACGACGGTGGGGAATTCTGGTAGGATTGAAATCGACGTCTCCTCGTCCGACCCGGCGGGGACGGGACTTCAGCTCCTGACGCGGCAGTCAACGGGAAGCGGGAACCTGAACCTGGCGGAGCAGGTGAAAAATTACAACTACGTGACCGACCCGGCGAACCCGGGGTATTACGGGTTCAACAACGGCGCGCTCAACGGGGAAAACCTTCTCAGAGCGCTCAGCTTCCTCAAGGAGTCCCTCCAGTCGGACGACAGGGGAAGGATAAGCAAGGCGATTGACTACCTGAGCCGGGTGCAGGAAAAAATCGCTCGCGTCCAGGCAAAGGTGGGGGCGAATCTCTCCATCGTGGAGAGGGAGAAGGAGGTCCTGGAGGGGAGAGAGTTCGACCTGAAGACCTTCATCTCCCAGGACCGGGACGCCGACATCGCCTCCGTCGTTGCCGAGATGCAGCAGCGCCAGACGGCTCTGGAGGGGTTGAGGACGGTTTCGTCGAGACTCTTTACCCTGAGCCTCTTCGACTTCCTCCGGTAAACAATGACGCAGAAGAGGTGTCATGCTCGTTCTCACGAGGAAAGAGGGGCAGGTCATCACCATCGGGGAGAACATCCGGATAAAGGTGGTGGAGATTTCGGGAAATTCGGTGAAACTCGGCATCGAGGCTCCGAGGGATATGCCAATCTACCGGGAAGAACTCTATGAAAAGCTGAAACAGCTCAACGTGGAGGCGGCGAAACTCCCGCTGGACAGGATAAAGGAGTTCTTCGGCATTGATGAGGAGTGAAGTGACGATGGGAACGGTGAGAGTGGAAACGACGAGATTCGGCACCCTCGAGGTTGACGAAGGGAGAATCGTAAACTTCCCCCTGGGGATACCCGGTTTCCCCAATCTGAAGAGGTTTTTCCTCGTCGATTACCGGGACCCCCTGAAGTGGCTCCAGGCTGCGGACGACCCGGGAGTTGCCTTCATCGTCGTCGACCCCTTCCTCTTCTTCCCCGATTACTCTTTCGTGGCGGGAGACGACGTGGAGGAGTTTCTCCAGGTGGAAGAGAACTCGGACCTGGTGGTCCTCGTCATCCTCACCGTCACGGAGGATTCCGTCACGGCGAATCTCTGCGCCCCTATCCTCATCAATGCGTCGAAAATGATCGGACTCCAGTGTCTCCTCGATGAAAAGACCTACCCCTTCCGCGCCCCCCTCCCCCGGCGGGAAAAGTCCTAGCACGCACAATTTCAATTAAGAATCGGTTCCCGTTTGCCGATGGGTAACTTTGGGGATGGAAAATGTGATAAGAGAATTGCACGTGAGGAAAATTGGTTGTCATTTGATTTATATTTATATTAAATTTATATAAATTTAATACCCAAGGGAATTAAAAAGATATGTAATTTG
>RFHC01000174.1 GCA_003696505.1 Deltaproteobacteria bacterium | reverse complement strand
TTACCGCCTCAGAATCTCCAATCGGTTACCCTCCTAATACTTTCCTCATATTCAGATGAGATCGGAGAAATTTCATGAACTTTTCGGTTATGAGTGCGTCGCTGGAAGGGTTTCTGCGGGGACTTGCGCTTGAGCGGGGGGCTCTCCTCCCTTGGATGTAAGTTTAAGTCACGATCCTGGAAGTCGGGCACAAGGAAATTCCTGGTCAGCATTTCTCAATTCGGCCTTCCTCCGGGGCTCCGTTTCCCCCCAAACAGAGATGTCCATTACACCCGAAAGGAGGTTTACGATGACAAGGATAAATCACCTTCCGCCATATCCGTGGGGGATAAAAAAACTCACCCCCTCTAAAGCAATTGCTCTCATGTGCAGGATGTGCAAAAACAACCAGAGGTTCAAGTGCAAAACCGTCAATTGCCCGCTTCACCCTTCGTGGAAAGGGAAGAAATCGAACCTTTCCCGAATTCGAGAATTCTGCCTCAGTTGTGCAGGAGGACAAAAAGCAGTCAACAATTGTGGGGGAGAAATGGTGTTAACACCTCACCCACACAAATGCCCCTTTTTAGAATATCGTCTCGGGCACAATCCTGCCCGCAGGGGAATCGGCCGAATTGAGAATCTCTCCAAGGGGAAAACCGATGGAGAGGGGAAGGGCAAGCAGTCCTGACCTGTCGTATCTCGTAATTCAGGGATTTCCTCTTGACCGAAACTTCTGTCCCGACGAAAATATCGAATTATCCATGAAGGGTCGTATCCGCACAAAGGAAGTTTGTCCAATCTGCGGGGGCGATTTCAAGCAAACTCTCCATGGCCTCTGGTGCGAAAAGTGCAAGACGAAACCGAACAGGTACTTCATAGACCTGGGGAAATACCGAGGTAAACGGATAAGGATTTACTCGGACACAAACGGGGCACCCCTGGATTCTTACGCGAGAGCACACAGACTCCTCGAGACCATCAGACACGAGTTAGATACGGGAACGTTCAACCCGAAGGATTACATCAAAAGGGAACTCCGCGCATTCTGGTTTGAAGAGAGGTTGAACGACTGGATAACGGTCAAAGAAAAGGAAGTGGAACAGGGAGCCATCGCCCCTTCTTATCTCCGGGAATTGAAGAGATATGCAGACCGTTACCTCCTCTCTTTCTTCGCCCGGACCGACGACGTGAGGGAGATAAACGAGGCGAAGATAAACCTCTTCCTGCGGTCGCTGCCCGATCACCTGTCTCCGAAGACCCGGAAGAACATCCTGATGGCACTCAGGGCCTTCCTCTCATTCCTGGAGAGAGATGGATGGCTCTCTGCGATCCCCAGGTTCCCGAAAGTGGAGGTGCCTGAACCTTCCTGGTCGTGGATAGACGAAGAGACCCAGGAGATGATTCTCCGGAACATGAGGGAAAAATTCATACCCATCTTTTTCTTCATGATGCGTCATGGGGTAAGGCCAGGAGAGGCAATGGCACTCAAGTGGAAGGACGTAGACCTAGAGAAGGAAACGGTGGTCGTCAGGAGAACCTTCTCAAACCGGCAATTGAGAGAGTGGACGAAGACGAGAAAGATTCGCATCCTCCCCCTTCACTCCGAGACGGTGCGGTGGATGAAGAAACAGGAGAACAGGTTCCCGGAGTCTTTCGTCTTTCAGAGGAACGAGAAGGGAGAGCCTTTCTACGACCGGGCTCTTCGGAAGGAATGGGTGAGGGCAACGACACCCCTCGGGCTCGACATCAGGCTTTACGACGGGACCAGGCATTCCTTCGCTTCGCAGGCAGTAAACAGAGGGGATTCGCTGAACCTCGTGCAGAAAGCGCTCGGGCACACCACTGCATCGACAACCCAGAGGTACGCCCACGTCGATGTGTCGGCTCTGAAGAAGCTCATCGAACCAGGAGAAAAAGTCGTCCCCCTGGAGAAGAAGAGAAAAAGGAAGACGAAGGAGGAAGGAAACGAAGGAAACTGAGGGCCCCAAAAGAGGGTGGACCGGTAAGGGAGAGGGAATGCGGTCCCTCTCCCTTTTTCATTCCTCCCCTGTTCCTCCCGGGCACCCCACGAATCGCATTAAATAGAGAAAAACAATGTTAGCGAGTTTAAAACGAGTAAAATTTCTCGTTTGGGGACACTCTGGGGACACCCTTTTTGAGGGGCAAAAAATCTTAAGTGATTGATTTTAAAGAATAAAAATGGCGGGGTCGACGGGATTCGAACCCGCGGCCTCCGGCTCGACAGGCCGGCGTTATAACCAGGCTTAACTACGACCCCGCGTGAAGAAAACTTCTCTCTGTCAAATGGTGGGCGGAACAGGATTTGAACCTGTGACCCCCAGCTTGTAAGGCTGGTGCTCTCCCACCTGAGCTATCCGCCCTCGAAAATCCGGAGAATAAGTATATACCAGAAAAACCCTGCACCCGTCAATAAAATTCGCTTCCCTCAATGCTTGATGACGTCGCCGTCCCGCTTTTTCTCCTCCTTCCTGGGGACGGGGACGGGGAGTTTCTCCTCCTCCACTTTCCTCTCAATCCCGAGTGTCTCCTTCAGCACCTCGTCCATGTGTGAGACGCGCTTTATCTCGAGCGCTTTCCTCACCCTCTGCGGCACGTCCTCCAGGTCGCGGTAATTCTCCTCGGGGATGAGGACCGTCTTTATCCCCGCCCGGTGGGCGGCGATGAGTTTCTCCTTCAAGCCTCCGATGGGGAGGACTCTCCCCCTCAGGGTAATCTCACCCGTCATGGCGATGTCGTTCCTCACGGGAATCTTCGTGAGCGCCGAGGCGAGGGCGACGGCCATGGTGATTCCCGCTGAGGGCCCGTCCTTGGGAATAGCGCCCTCAGGGACGTGGATGTGAATGTCGTACTTCTGGTAGAAATCCGGCTCGACACCCAGGTCTGAAGAGCGGCTCCTCACATAGGAGAGAGCAGCCTGGGCAGACTCCTGCATCACGTCGCCCAGTTTCCCCGTTACAATGAGCTTCCCTTTACCGGGCATGATTGCCACTTCCACCAGGAGGAGTTCCCCTCCAAACTCCGTCCAGGCAAGGCCCGTGGCGATGCCGACGAGCCCCCTGTCCTCTTTCTCCCCGTGGCGGTACCTTTCCCTGCCCAGGTACTTCCGGACCCGGGCGGAAGTCACGCGAACAGGCTTCTTCGCCTTCCCCGACGCCACCTCCTTCGCCACCTTTCTCAGAATCGAGGCGATTTCCCTCTCCAGGTTTCTCACGCCCGCTTCCCTCGTGTAGTTCCTGATGACCTTCATGATGGCGGACGACGTGAAGACCACCTCTTCCGGCGAGAGCCCGTGCTCTTTCAGCTGCTTCGGGATGAGGTGGTTCCGCGCGATGTGGAACTTCTCCTCCTCGGTGTAGCCGGGAATACGGATTATTTCCATCCGGTCGCGGAGGGGCGGCGGAATGGAGTGGAGCGTGTTCGCCGTCGTGATGAACATGACGTTGGAAAGGTCGTAATCGACGTCCAGGTAGTGGTCGTTAAAGGTGTGGTTCTGCTCCGGGTCGAGGACCTCGAGGAGCGCCGCTGAGGGGTCACCCCGGAAGTCGACGCTCATCTTATCCACCTCGTCGAGGAGGAAGACGGGGTTTATCGTCCCCGCGCGCCGCATCGACTGAATGATTTTCCCGGGAAGTGCCCCGATGTAAGTCCGCCTGTGCCCGCGAATCTCGGCCTCGTCCCTCACGCCTCCCAGGGAAATGCGGACGAACTTCCTCCCCAGCGCGCGGGCTATCGACTTCGCCAGAGACGTCTTCCCGACGCCGGGCGGTCCCACGAAGCAGAGAATCGGGCCTTTCAGCTTGTTCACCAGCTTCCGCACGGCAAGATACTCGAGAATCCTCTCCTTCGCCTTCTCCAGCCCGTAGTGGTCCTCGTCGAGAACCCGCTGAGCCTCGTCGATGTCTATCTTGTCCTCGGTCTTCTCCTTCCAGGGAATCGAAATGAGCCAGTCGATGTACGTCCGGCTCACCGTGGCCTCGGCAGACATGGGGGACATCATCTTGAGCCTCTTCAGCTCTTTCAGGGCCTTTTCCTCCGCCTCCCTTGACATCCCCTTCTTCCTTATCTTCTCCTCCAGTTCGTCCAGGTCGCTCTTCTCGTCGTCTGCCTGCCCCAGCTCTTTCTTGATGGCCCGCATCTGCTCGTTCAGGTAGAATTCCCGCTGGGTCTTCTCCATCTGCCTTTTCACCCGGTTCCGGATTTTCCTCTCGACCTCGAGTATCTCCACCTCGCCCTCGATGAGGGAGTAAATCTTCTCGAGACGCTCCTTCACGGAAGGGGTTTCCAGAATTTGCTGCTTCTCCTCAACCTTGAGGGGAAGGTGTCCGGCAATGGTGTCGGCCAGGACGGCGTAATCTCTGATGTTCGCCACCGTGTTGAGGAGCTCAGAGGGGAGTTTCTTGCTCAGTTTGACGAATCTCTCGAAGGAGCGCCGGATGTTCCGGGAAAGGGCCTCCATCTCGACCCGGTCCCCTTCCTCATCCCTCATTTCCTCGACGAGGACCTGAAAGTGGGAGTATCCGGGCAGGTAGTTGAGGATTTTCGCCCTCTTCTTCCCCTCCACCAGAACTTTCCGCGTCCCGTCGGGCATGTTCATTATCTGGATGATGGAGCAGACAGTCCCCACCTCGTAGATGTCCGAAGGAGAGGGATTGTCGATGCGGGCTTCCCTCTGCGTGGCCATCATGATGAGGCGGTCCTTCGACATTGCCTCGTCGAGGGCGTGAATGGACTTTTCCCTCCCCACGAAAAGGGGAACTACCATATTAGGGAAAATTACAATATCCCGCAGAGGCAAAAGGGGAAGGATATAGCTGTTTCCCGTCATCCCCATCCTCACTTTCCGATTTTTCCGTCAGGTTCGAAGACGGACCCGCTCACGCGGTCCCTGCCCGCTTCTCCTCAACGATTTCAGGCTGCGCGTGACCGGCGACCACCTCTTCGGTGATGACCACCTTCTTCACGTTGTCCCGGGAGGGTATCTCGTACATCACGTCGAGCATGATGTTTTCCATGATGGAGCGGAGACCCCGGGCGCCGGACTTGCGCTCGATGGCGAGTCTGGCGATTGCCCTGAGAGCCTCGTCCGTGAACTCGAGCTTGACGTTCTCGAACTCGAAGAGCTTCTGATACTGCTTCACGAGCGCGTTCTTCGGCCTCGTGAGTATCTCTATGAGGGCGTCCTCCGTCAGCTCGTGGAGAGTGGCGATGACGGGGAGGCGCCCGATGAATTCGGGAATCATCCCGTACTTAATCAGGTCTTCCGGCTGGACGTGTTCGAGAATCTCGCCCAGCTTCCTCTCCCTGTTGCTCTTGATGTCGGCGCCGAAACCGAGAGTCTTCTTCGCCAGGCGCTTCTCGATGATCGTTTCCAGTCCGACGAATGCGCCGCCGCAGATGAAGAGGATGTTCGTCGTGTCCACCTTGATGAAGTCCTGCTGGGGGTGCTTCCTCCCGCCCTTGGGAGGAACGTTGGCCACCGTCCCCTCGAGAATCTTCAGGAGAGCCTGCTGCACGCCCTCACCCGACACGTCCCGGGTGATGGAGGGGCTGTCGGACCTCTTCGCTATCTTGTCCACCTCGTCCAGGTAGACGATTCCCTTCTGAGCCCTCTCCACGTCGTAGTCAGCGTTCTGGAGGAGGGAGAGAATGATGTTCTCCACGTCCTCGCCGACATAGCCCGCCTCTGTCAGAGTGGTGGCGTCGGCGATTGCGAAGGGGACGTTGAGAATCTTCGCCAGCGTCTGCGCCAGGAGAGTCTTCCCGCACCCGGTAGGCCCGAGGAGGAGGATGTTGCTCTTCTGAAGCTCCACGCTGTCGGAGGTGCGGGTCTCTATCCTCTTGTAGTGGTTGTAAACGGCGACGGAGAGAATCTTCTTCGCCCTCTCCTGACCGATGACGTATTCGTCCAGAGCCTCTTTGATCTCAGCAGGCTTCGGGAGTTTCTTCTTCTTCTCCTCGAAGGACTGCTCGAGTTCGTACTCTTCAGCGATGATGTCGTTGCACAGCTCGACGCACTCGTCGCAAATGTAGACCGTTGGGCCGGCAATCAGCTTCCTCACCTCGTTCTGGGACTTCCCGCAAAACGAACAGGTAAGGATGTTGTTCTTGTCATATCCTCTGCGTGACACGGTTCCTCCAAATACTTATCTGGGTTTTTTGTGGGTGTCTTCCCTCCTGACCACGACATTGTCGATTATACCATACTCCCTCGCCTGCTCCGCCGACATGAAGAAATCCCTGTCCGTGTCGTGGGAAATCTTCTCAATCGGCTGTCCCGTGTGGAAAGCGAGGATTTCGTTCAACTCTTCCCTGAGGCGCATAATTTCCCTGGCCTGGATGTCGATGTCCACGGCCTGCCCCTGGACTCCTCCGAGGGGCTGATGAATGAGAATGCGCGAGTGGGGAAGGGCCGTCCGCTTGCCCTTGGCTCCGCCCGCCAGGAGGACGGCTGCCATGCTCGCCGCCTGCCCCATGCAGACAGTTGCGACGTCGGGTTTGATGTACTGCATCGTGTCGTAGATAGCGAGGCCAGCCGTGATGAGTCCGCCCGGCGAGTTGATGTAGAGGTAGATGTCCTTATCCGGATCCTCCGCTTCGAGAAAGAGAAGCTGGGCGATGACGAGATTCGCAACGTCGTCGTTTATCGCCGTCCCGATGAAGACGATGCGGTCCTTCAGGAGACGGGAGTAGATGTCGTACGCCCTCTCTCCGCGTCCGCTCTGTTCTATGACAATGGGTACAAGATTCATCTCTCACTCATCCTTTCCCGTTTCTCTCTCGGAGGGGCCCTCGCTCTCCTTCCCCTCCTCTTTTTCGGCAACCACCTTCGCCTTCTTTAAGAGTACATCAAAAACTTTCCGTTCGAGAAGCCTGTTCTTCAGGCTCTCCATCCTGTTCTCCTCTTCGTAGTACCTGCGCACGTCCTCCTCGCTCACGCCGGCTTCCTTCCCCATTCTCTCCATCTCAGATTTGATGTCATCATCGGTCACTTCGATTCCTTCTTCCTGCGCCAGCCTGTTCAGCACGAGGGAGAGGCGGACGTTCTTCTCGGCATCTTCCCTGTACTTTTCCCGAATCTTCGCCGTGTCAAGCTGGGAAATGTCGAACCTCATCCCCTGGTCCCAGAGGCGCCGGTAGGTATCGTAGAGGAGCCTGTTCATCTCCTCCTCGACGAGGCTCGAGGGGACTTCGATCGGGTTCGCCTGGAGGAGCTGTTCCACAACCTTCCCTTCCTGTTTCTGCCTGCCCAGGCGCTCCTTCTCCTTTTTCAGGTCCTCCCTGATTCTCTCCTTCATCTCATCGACGCTCTCGAAAGGTCCCACCGATTTCGCGAACTCGTCGTCCACCTCGGGGAGCACTTTCTCCTTCACAGACTTGATGGATATCTCGTAGCGAATCGTCTTCCCCTTCACGTCGGCTATCTCGTGGTCGTCAGGATAGGAGACCTGAAAGGAGAGTTCTTCTCCCGCCTTCCTCCCCGTCAACTCCTTCTCGAACTCCTCACCAAGGGCGGACTTCCCGAGGAGTTCGTAAGAGGTGTTCTCCGCCTCGTGGAGGAGTTTCTCTCCGTCGTAGGAGCGGAAGCTGATTTCCAGAAGATCCCCCTGGCGGCTCTCCCTGTCGACGGGCTTGTACACCGCCTGGGACTCTCGGAGACGCTGGATGACAGCCTCCACCTCTTCGTCGGTCACGTCAGCTTCGACGGGAGGCACCTCAAGGGAGTCGAGCCCCTTCACCTCAAACTCGGGGAGAACCTCCACGTGAGCGCAGAATCGGAAATCCTCCCCCTCCCGATACTTCCCGTCTTCCACCTTCGTTATGGCTACCGCCTTCAGCCCCTTCTCCCGGATGACTTCCCTCATCTTCTCGGCGGGAAGGTCCTCTTCCAGGTCCTCTATGACGCTCTTCCGGAAGCGCGTCTTGATGACCGAGAGGGGGGCTTTCCCCGGGCGGAATCCCGGGACCTTTGCTCTCTTCTGCAGTTTTCTGAAGGAGTCCTCCAGCCTTTTCTCCACCTCCTCCTTCGGGACCTGAACAGAGACCTTCCGGAGAACGGGGGATACCTCCTCTACTTCGACCTGATACCGTGCTTCGTTCATTTTCACACTCCTGTTTCTTTTTCCGGGCATATAAAAAAATGGTGCGAGAGGAGGGACTTGAACCCTCACGGTTGCCCGCTGGATCCTAAGTCCAGTGCGTCTGCCAATTCCGCCACTCTCGCACCCGGGCAGGCGCTTCTTATTTTATACCTCCCCACTTAACGGTGTCAACGCGGCCCCACCCTGAATGCCCTTAAAAATCAAACTGTTATCAAAAATCCACCTTTCCGGGCCGCCTCACTCCTCCTGTGGTAGAATACGGCGGAGCGAGAATTTTACCACAGGGAGATGAAGAAGGGTGGAAAAGATTCTTCACCTGAAAACGGTTGCCCTCATCTTTGAACTCCGCGCTTTCCTCCTGGTTTCCGCGCTCTACCTCACGGCCTTCGTCCTCTACGCCTATCACGTCCTGACGGGGCACGACGATTCCGGCAGGTGGGGGACGGGAATCGTGGCGGTGGGAAACGTCCTCCACACCCTCCTCATCGCCTTCCGGTGGATAGAGGCCGGTCGCCCCCCTTACCAGACCCTCTTCGAGAGCCTCTCCTGGTTTGCCTGGTGCTCCACTGCCACCTTTCTCTTCATTATGGCGAAAAAACCGCGGGTCCACGCCACGGGACTCCCGGTGGTCGCCCTCTCCGTCTTCGCGCTCTTCTTCGGCCTCTTCACGAGGAATCCGGCGGCGCCGCCCTTAGCTCCCGCCCTGAAAAGCCCCTGGTTTCTCTGGCACGTCATCATCGCGTTCCTGGCTTACGCCGTCTTCGTCGTCTCCTGCTCCGTCGAGCTCGTTTCCCTCTTTCTCAGAAAGAATCCGGAGAGGAAGGGGCTTTCGCTGGAAGAGTTCGAGGAGTTTCACCGGTACGCGTACCGACTGGTCGCCCTCGGGTTTCCCCTCCTCACCTTCGGCATCGTCTCCGGAGCGGCCTGGGCAAACGACGCCTGGGGGAGATTCTGGTCCTGGGACCCGAAGGAGACCTGGTCTCTCATTACCTGGACCGTCTTCGCGGCGTACCTTCACGCCTATTCCCTCCCCGCATGGAGGGAGAAGTTTGCCCCCTACCTGAACCTGCTCGGCTTCGTCTGCATGATTATCACCTTCATCGGGATAAACTGGCTCGCCAAACTCCTGGGAATCCCGAGCCTGCACGTCTACGCCGTGTGAGGGAGAGCAATGAAGTTCCGGGAAAGCAGAATTTACCGCCTGCTTACGTCGACGAAAACGGCCGTGGTCGTTCTCCTCGTCCTGGTCCTCTTCTT
>RFHC01000173.1 GCA_003696505.1 Deltaproteobacteria bacterium | reverse complement strand
TCCGGAGCGAAAGCGCAGACGAAGGGAGCCAGCGCGCAACCCGCGAGGAAACTTCGCCTCGATACTTTCACCATCACGTCACCTCTTCGACGACGACGCCCTCCTCACCCGCGTTTCCCAGCGAATAGGGGGGAGAAGCAGCGTCGAAGATGTAGAGGGGCTCCCTCTTCTCCTCCTTGAGCGGGGGAAGCCCCGCGTCTTTCCTCACCTTTTCGAGAAGGGTGTATCCCGCGTAATCAACTGCCACCGGGTCCTCTCCGATGAGGAGAATTCCCTCCCTCCTCACGAACCTCGGGTTGTAGGAGGGGCCTCCGTGGAACTGCACCTTCGTCGCGTCCAGGACAGTGAAGGGGACCTTCTCCCCGACCCCGGGCGCGGAAAAGAGGTCCGTCACGAAAGGACGGCAGTTGTCCATGTGATACTTGTTGGGGTTGTGGATAACTCCGAAGAAGTTTTTCATCGTTCCCGTGTAGCCCGCGAGGATGTGGTCTTTCAAAACGGGGAGGCTCACGGTCAGGTCCGTGTGGCGGGTGAAAATCTTCGAGAGGAGGCTCCCCACCTCTCCGTGGATGAGGAGGTCTCTCTCGTACCCGACACCGTAAGTGTCGGTTCCGTAGCAGCGGACACCGGAAGAAGAGTAGTTGAGCCTGTACCCCGCCGCCTTCAGTTCCCTGTTCTGCCTGTCCCATATAACGAGATTCTCTTCAGGGATTCCCGCCCCGCTCATGACCTCGGCAACGGCGTGGGCCACGGCAGGACTCGTGGGAATCCCGGGAGCGCCGAGGCAGTTCACCTTTAGCCCCAGGCGGACTCTCCGGCCGAAGAGGCCCCGGAGGAAGGTCTTCCACGACCTTCCCGCATACGCCTCGATTCCCCTTTTCAGCGCACTCGCGATATCCCCCCTCGTCGGGGTCGCATCCCGGGGACAGGCGCGGATGAGGACGACCCTGGACGGCATCGTCAGTTCAACTCCTCTTCCCCGAAAACCTCCGCCTCGAAGGAGAGAATCTTCACTCCCTTCTTCCACTCATCCGGAGGGAGCCCCGCCTTCACGCACGTCTGGGAGAGGAACGTTTCGCGGTCCCACCCGTACTCCACCGGGACCTGGGGGAGAAGGAGCCCCCTGTGAAATCCCTTGATGACCATGAGGCCGTGCCTTCCCACCTCGATTTCATCAATCTTCTCTACCTCCCGGAAGGGAGTGAGGACCGAAATTTCGATGGTCAGGTCGTCCAGTTCCTCTCTCGTCACCGGCGGGAAGCGGGGGTCCTCCGTAGCTGCGGCGATGGCGCACTCCATCACCGTCCTGTAGAGGGGGAAGCGGGGTTCCGTATAGCCGATGCACCCCCTGAGGCGGTTCCCCTTCTCCAGCGTCACGAAGGCCGCGCCCTCCTTCCTGAGGGCGGGATTCCGGACCTCCACGTCGGGCATCCTTCCCGTATCCAGGTAGACCTCAAGGGTCTTCCTCGCAATCTCGAGCAGTTCTTTCCTCTCCTCGACGGTGAGGTACCTGGGTCCCTTGAGCGCTTTCTTCTCCATCTTCACCCTCCCCTCTTTCTCCCCCGCAGGTCTGAGAACGACTGCGGAAATGTACCCGACGACGGAACCCGTGTCTCCGGTCACGTCGCCCGAATCTGAATAGTCCACGACGAAAACCTTTCTCCCCCCCATCTCCCTCGCAGCAGCGAGGGCGAGGACGACGCCAGCGCCGCCACAGGCCTCACACCTTCTCCCCGCCAGGTCCTCCAGCATCCTCTCCGGCGCGAACATTTCCAGGTCTCTCCGGAAAATTCCGTCCAGCTGCCGCGCCCTCTCCCTCGGGTGGTAGTGAGACAGGTCGGAGGACGCGACGACGAGCACCCTCTTCCCCCGGCACGCTCGCGCGACCGCCCGAACCGCTTTCTTTATGAGAATCTGGTCCAGGTCGTTCACAACGAGGGGGACGATTTTCGCCCCCGGGAAAACCCTCTGAATGAACGGGACCTGGACCTCGAGGGAGTGCTCCCGGATAAAGGGGGCTTCGCTCACGGAGAAACATTCCCGGCAGGATGAGATGAGCCTCTCCCTCACCTCCTCATCGACGGGAACCACTCCGAGGGGAGTCCGGAAACCCTCACCCGGATAAACGACGACTCCCCTTACAGGGACGAAGTGGGAGGGACCCACCAGGAGCACCGTATCGACGGAAATTCCCCTGAGAAGACCGTAAGCTTTCCCCGCCGTGCGTCCCGAGTAGACGTATCCGGCGTGGGGAACGACGAGGGCCACGACCCTTTTCGCGTCGATGGGGACAGCGGGTGCTTCTGCGAGGAAGGAATCGACTACCCGGGAGAGCTCTTCCGGGTCGGCCGGATAAAAACCACCAGCCACAGCGGGCTCTCTCACTTTCCCGTCAGCCCGCAGGAATGCGAAAACGAGCGTGAGAAAAAGCACGAAAAGGAAAAGAAACCTCTTCACCGTTTCCCCCTGAGCCTCTCCTGGAGGGGACCGCTTCAAATTTTATTATATAGTGTGATACCGTATGGTAACACTTCGCGGCGAGAGACCGCATTTCACGGGGGAATCAGATGGCAGGGAAGCGAGTCGTCACTTTCGTCCTCATTCTCCTGCTCGTCCCGGGGGTTTCCTGGAGCATCCCCAGCGCGACGAGGTTCTTCGACTTCCGCTCGGGGAGGCAGACTGCGGGAATCTTCACCTCATTTTCCGACGACGTGAACTTCTTCTTCGGGCAGGTGAGGATAAAACCGACCCCCTCATTCGAAGTGGGACTCAAGGGAGGAGCTGCCGACGTGGAGGGAGGCGGCGGGTCAACGACAGGAGCCTACATCGGCGTCGACGCGGCCGTCGACGTGGGAGACCTGGAGTGGTCGCTCCCCGGCGACATCTACCTCCTCGGGGGATTCTCCAGCGTTCTCAAGTCGAGGCGCGCCCTCAACGAGGTCTTCATCGGCGGGACCGCCCTCTTCGACATCTCCTCTTCGGACCTTCTCACGATAAGGGGAGCCCTGGGAGGAGAAGTGTCGCTCTCTGGAGGGTCCCTGGTGGACGACGACGACACGGACCTCTACGCCACGGCAGGGCTCACCTTCGACATCGGTGAGGGCGCGAACTTTTTCATCCAGGTCAAAGCGGGGACGGAGGTCTCCGGCGGAATCGGTATCAACTTCGAGTTCTGAGAGATGAGCCTCATCGGGAAGGTCGTCTCCCAGATACTCGCCGTCGTCGTCCCCGTCTTCGCAATCGTCGGAGGGGGGTATCTCTTCGGGAGACTCCGGAAGGAGTCCGACCTCCGGCTGGTAACTGACTACATCACTTACATCGCCGCCCCTGCCCTCATCTTCAATTCCCTCGTGGACAGGACCCTCCCCTACGAAAACTTCTACCTTATACTCGGAAGTTCCCTCTTCATCGCGCTGGGAGGTCTCCTCATCTCGTACGCCATCTCGAAGAAGTTCGTCGATGGAAGTCCCGCCGCAACCCTGACGATGGCTTTCATGAACTGCGGCAACATGGGCCTTCCCGTCTGCTACTTCGCCTTCGGGAAACCGGGGCTCTCCACGGCCACCATCTTCTTCGTCGCCATGTCCCTGCTCCACTATTCGGCGGGCACGGCGATAGCCAGCGGAAGGGGAAAGATAAGGGACGCCTTCATCCTCCCCCTGACCCCCGCGGCTGTCCTCGGCATCCTCGTCAACAGGCTCGACATCGCCATTCCCCCGATCATCGCCCGTCCCGTCGGACTCCTCTCCGACTCTGCCATCCCCCTCATGCTTTTCTCCCTGGGAATCCGCCTCGCCCTGATAACGGAGGTCCACGGGACTCTGCCGTGGAAGCTCGGCATGGGGAGGTTCATCATCGGCCTCGGAATGGGACTCGCCTCCGCTTCACTCTTTTCCCTGGCAGGCGTCCCTGCCTGGGCCATAATCGTCCAGGCGAGCATGCCTCCCGCGGTGTTCAACTTCATCCTCTGCGAGAAATTCGGGAAAGATTCGGAACTTGCCGCGTCAACGATTCTGGCGGGGACGGTGCTCTCCCTCGTCACGCTTCCTTTACTGTTATTTGTGGCTTTTCTGACGCTCGGGGGGAGCTGATACCTTCGGGGAGGTGGACTCCCTCGGGAAGCGTGAGGCTATCGTATATATCGATGAAGAGCCGCGCTATATCCGGGTCGAACTGCGTTCCGCTGCACCTCTTAATCTCCGCGATTGCCTCCTCTGCCGAGAGCGCCTTCCTGTATGCCCTCGTTGAGGTCATGGCGTCAAAGGTGTCTGCCACGGCGATGACCCTGGCCTCGAGGGGGATTTTCTCCCCTTTAAGACCCGATGGGTATCCTCGCCCGTCGAACCTTTCGTGGTGGTGAAGGATAATAGGGAAAACTCCGCGGAGAAACTCTATGGGCTCGAGAATCTTCACTCCCAGGAGGGGGTGCTTCTTGACGACCTCAAACTCGTCGTCCGTCAGGCGGGAGGGCTTGTTGAGAATGGACTCGGGAACACCGATTTTCCCCAGGTCGTGGAGGACTCCCGCCGTCCTCACCCGCTCCACATCCACAGCGCCTCCGAGCCTTTTTGATATTTCCACCGAGTAAAAAGTGACCCTCTCGGAGTGGCCCCTCGTGTACTCGTCCTTGGCTTCCAGCGCCTTCACGAGGGACTGGACCGAGCGGAGGTAAAACTCGTTGATTATTTTCGTCTGTTCCGCCACTTTCTGCTCCAGGTTGTGCTGGTAATCCCTCAGCGCCTGCTCCATCATCTTCCTCTTCAACGCAGACTCGATGGTGTGGATGAGTATCTTGAAGTTGACGGGCTTCATGATGTAGTCGTGCGCCCCCGCCTTCATGGCGAAGACAGCCACCTCCAGGTCTCCCTGTCCGGACATGACGATCACCGCAAGGTCCTGTGCCCCCCTTACCTCCTTGAGGAGGTCGATTCCGTTCATCACGGGCATGTTGATGTCCGTCAGGAGGAGGTCCACTTTCTCCCGGTCCAGAATGGAGAGTGCAGCCTTCCCGTTCTCCGCCTCCAGGACCCGGAAACCCTCGAGGCGGAGGCGCTCCGCCACGAGTTCGCGGATCATTTCCTCGTCTTCCACGACGAGGATGGTGTGGTCGGAGGGGCCGACCTGGAACATCCCTCCCCTGCCGTTCCCCCCTCTTTTCTTCTCTTCACTCCGGGTCATCGGCGTCTCTCTCCAGACCTCCCATCACACGTTGAAGCGTATGGTAAGGATGTCGCCGTCCTGGACGACGTAATCCTTCCCCTCCAGCCTGACCTTTCCCGCGCTTTTCGCCTTCGCCATATCCCCGAACTCGCGAAACTCGTCGAAGTGAATCACTTCCGCCCGGATAAACCCCCTTTCCATGTCGCTGTGAATCCTCCCGGCCGCCTCCCTCGCCGTCGCCCCCCTGCGGATGTTCCAGGCCCGGGCCTCGGTGGGGCCTGCCGTCAGGAAGACGATCTGGTCGAGGAGGGAGAACGACTCCTGGAGAAGTCTCTCTCCGGCGGGTGAGGCAATCCCCATCTCGCGGAGAAACTCTTCCCGCTCCTCGGGTGGAAGCTCCATCACCTCCTCTTCCAGCGAGGCGCAGACCAGGAGAGCACGAAGTCCTTTCTCCCTCACTTTCTCCGTCTCTGAGTGTATTTCCGGGTCCTCCCTGCTCGCTTCAGCGACGTTCACTACTACTATCATCGGTATGAGAGTGAGGAAACTGAAGCCCGCCAAAAGTTTGTTCTCCTCTGCGGAAAAAGTGATTTTCGAGAGCGGTGTCGAATCCTCCAGGGCTTTCACGACCCTCTCGAGGAGGTCTCTCTCCCTGTCTTTTTTCCCCTCCTTCACGAGCCTCTCCAGCCTCTTCTCCGCCACCATGTAGTCCGACAGGCACATCTCATCGAGGACGCCCGAAACGTATTGAGAAATTGTTTTTTCCCCGACCCTCCCTCCGGAATACGGGAACTGCGGGACGAGGAGAATGATGAAGTCGCTCCTTTTAAGGAGGGGGAGATTCTGCCCGTCGAAGAGCGCATCCGCCCCCGGTTGCACCTCCTCGAGGGTCACGGTAACGTAACTCCTCTTCTTCGACCCGAAGGCAGAGGCCAGAAAATCGACCCTCTCGTCGGGGACTCGGACGGCAACAACACCTCCCCTCCCCTTTCCGCTCACCTCGGCGCCGTAGAGCGCAGAAAGGCTCATCAGGAGGGTCGTCTTGCCGGACCCTCCCTCACCGAAAACCGCTCCTCTCATCTCGCTCCCTCCTTTTCTCCCGGGGGAATTTTAGAGACCCGACAGCAGGTCGTCCTCGGGGAAGGTGTAAGGCCCTCCCCGGGCGGAAGCGAGGACGAAATACTCCTTCCGGGCAAATTCCCGGTAACCGGGACGGTTGAGAATGCGGGTTGCGTCCTTTACCTGAGTCCTGTGGCAGGAAAAGGCCTGAATCTTCCTCTCCAGGTAATCGGACACGTCTATGACCGTTGTGATTTTCTCCCTCGGGACGCCGTGAAGGGTGGCCCCGCTCCTTTTGATAAATGTCTCGGGAATGCCGAAGTAATAAAGTTTTTTCGCCTCCCAGGGCTCGAGTCCCTCCTCGAAGTGGAACGGATAGAGCTCCTCCTTCCCCGCTTCATCAAAGGCC
>RFHC01000172.1 GCA_003696505.1 Deltaproteobacteria bacterium | reverse complement strand
TACGATCTTCCCTGGAATCCCAATCGCCTCGAGCAACGTGAGGGACGCGTGGACCGATTCGGCCAACGTTCGCCGCTGGTGAAGGCGGTCCTGATTTATGGACAGGACAACCTCGTGGACAAAGCAGTCTTGGAGGTGCTCATCCGGAAAGCCTGGAGGATACACCGGCAGCTGGGAGTATATGTGCCCATTCCACTCGAGACGGAGAGCGTCATCGAGGCAATTGTCACTTCTCTCCTTTCAGAGTCAAGGAAATACCGTGTGGAGCAACTTTCCCTTTTCGGGGACTCAGGGACTTCGGGGACAAGGGAGTTCCACGAATTCTGGGACAGGGCCGTGGAGAGGGAGAGAGCCCGACGGACGAAATTTGCGCAGTATGCCATAAAACCTGATGAAGTGGCGAAAGAGTTGGAGGAAACGGACCGTGTCCTGGGAAGTCCGGAGGAGGTGAAAGCTTTTCTCCGTGAGGCCTCACAGAGGGTGGGCTTTACTTTTTATCCTTTCAGTGATTCTACGTGGGTAATCGATACTTCCTCTCTCCCTCAGCCACTCCGCGAGAGAATACGGAAAACCGGTGAAATCCGCGTCAGTTTCTCTTCCCCACCGCCAGAGGGGACGATGTTTCTCGGCCGGTCTCACCCTCTTGTGGAGGGTCTGTCGGAATACATCATGGACACCGCACTTTACCCTCCCCCGGGTGAGACCTTTGTGTCCCGGTGCGGGGCGATACGGACGGGCTCTGTTTCTCTTCTGACCACTCTCTACCTTCTCAGAGTTCGGTATCTTCTCCATGAAAGGGGGAAAGAGGTACCTGCCCTCGCGGAGGAGGTCTTTGTCTGGGGGGTTACCGGATATCCTTCCTATGTAACTCCTCTTCCCATCGAGAAAGCCCAGGACCTTTTTGAAAGGGCCCATCCTGAAGAAAATCTCTCAGACGAAGAGAAAGAGGAAGTGGTGAGAGAGGCGCTTCAAACCTGGGAGGAAATAGATGCTCTGGTGGAATCGCTCCTTACGGAGAGAGCTGCATCGCATGAGGAAACGCAAAAGAGGATACGACGCCTCCTGAGAGAGCGGGCCGTAAGGTTTGAACCGCAGTTTCCGCCAGACCTCCTGGGGATTCTCGTCCTCCTCCCCATACCCGGGACGATGAGGGGGTAAGAAGTGAAATACTCATGTGTGAAGATAGAGGGAGGGCTCCTCTCCCCTGACTTTCTCGAGAGAATCACAGAGGTTAATGGGCAGAGTCCTGAGAGTTTCGGCTTCGACCGGAAAAGGAGTTTCGTGGGGGAACTTTCCTCACGGTGGGCCGATGTCCGCTCCTACTGGGAAGCGTTTCAGAGGCGCCGGGAGAGGGGGAAAGAGTCGCTCACAACAATAACCCGGGAGTCGTGGGTTATCCCCCTCTTGGAATTGCTTGACTACAGACTGACCTTTCAACGAGCTGCCTCCGTAATCAAAGGGAGAACCTATCCCATCTCCCATCGGGCCGTCGACGGGGAGGTTTCCGATGACGAGCTGGAAAAATGGCCTCCCGTTCACATTGTTTCGTTTGACCAGGACTTGGGAGAGCGTCCTTCCTCGGGGAGGGGGAATCTTTCCCCCCACGCCCTTCTTCAGGATTACCTGAATAAGACCGACCACGTCTGGGGAATTGTGACAAACGGGAGGGTCCTCCGCCTTCTGAGAGATTCCTCGTTTTTCACCCGCCCCTCGTATATCGAGTTCAACCTTGAGGAGATGGTCCGCGAGGACAGATTTGACGAGTTCATCATTTTCTTTCGTCTCGTCCACCGCTCCCGTCTCCCATCCCCGGGTGAGGAAGCAACATGTCTCCTCGAAAAGTACTACGAGACCACCGTCGCAGAAGGAGGACGCATCCGGGATGGGTTGCGGGATGCCGTGGAGAAGGCGATAAAAATTCTCGGGACCGGTTTCCTCTCCCATCCGGAGAACAGGGATTTGCGAAAAAAGGTGGAGGAAGGTGCTCTGACACCCACCGGTTTTTATCGAGAACTTCTCATCCTCATCTACCGAATCCTCTTCCTTACCGTGGCGGAAGAGAGGCACCTCCTTTTCTCCCCCCGCGAGAAAAGCGATAAATTCCGGATTCTTTACGAGCGCTGGTTCAGCCTTTCGAAATTGAGGAGGCTCTCGGAAAATCCTCCTCCCGCATCAGAGAGGTTCAGCGACCTCTATCTGGGACTGAAGACGCTCTTTGTCATTCTCGGGAGGGAAGACCTCGCTTCATCCCTGAAACTTCCGCCCCTCAACGGGGAACTCTTCCGCCCAGGTCTCTTTATTGATGAGGCTCTCCTCTCCAACAGGGACCTTCTTTATGCAATCTCTCAGCTCTCCTTTTTCACCCCCCCCGGAGAGAGGGTGAGACGGCGTGTCAACTACGCTTAT
The DNA here is from genome assembly GCA_003696505.1 of Deltaproteobacteria bacterium. Taxonomy (GTDB): domain Bacteria; phylum Desulfobacterota; class Deferrimicrobia; order J040; family J040; genus J040. Next base: position 195 of record RFHC01000172.1, on the reverse strand, counting down.
CTTGACGTGGAAGAACTGGGGAGTGTTTACGAGAGCCTCCTGGATTATCACCCCGTCATCAGGAGAAATGGGGAGGGGTGGGTTTTCGACTTCGTCGAGGGCTCAGAAAGAAAGTCAACAGGGTCTTACTACACCCCTCCACCTCTCGTGGGAGAGTTGATAAATTCCGCCCTTATGCCCGTTGTTAAAGACCGT
>RFHC01000171.1 GCA_003696505.1 Deltaproteobacteria bacterium | reverse complement strand
CGGGAAGCGCTCTCCCTCTACCCTGCGTATTCACAGGCCCACTACAACCTGGCAGTGCTCCTCAGGAAAATGGGGAGGAGGGAGGAGTGTCTCGAGCAGTGCAGGAAGTTTCTCCAGGTGGACCCCTTCCATCCGCTCACGGAAAGGGTTCGGGAGATGATGAGAGAGGTGGGAGAAGGTGAGGGAGAAGGCGACTAAATTCTACCTCTGGGGGACTTTCCTCCTTGCGCTTGTGGTCCTGACGCTTCTTTTCCTGCCCGGGGCGGAGAAGGAGGAAGAGGTAAACCTTCCACAGGTGTCGGCTGAGAGCCTCGTGGCGTTTCACGATAAGGGGCCGGAAGCATCGCCTCTCAGGAAAGACTGCTCTTCACAGGCAGGATGCCATTCCCCTTTCCCTCACACCGTCCGGAATGAGGGGCCTTTCCTCAATCATCACTCTCTATTTCTCGATTGTTTTGTCTGCCACATGTACTCGGAAAACATGGGGGTTGAGGTGCAGAGCCGTTATGGCGAGAGAATTGTCCTCTTTAAAGAGGTTCCCCAGAGGCAGGACTTTCACGGGCTGTTTTCCTCACCCCCCCGGTGTGAAGGGTGTCATTCCAGAAGGGGAGCCCTGTCGTGGGAAAAGGTGACGGGGCAGAAGTGGGGGAAGGATTTTGTCAGACCTCAAGCTCTTCTCCTTCTGAGGGAGGGTTCGAAGAAGTGGTTCGTACCCGGATTCTGATACCGGCGCTCGTTCTCGCGGTTTTCCTCTCCCTCTCGTTCCGCGGGGAGGCCGTCGAGTTTCGCGTTCTCCGCGTCGTCAAGTCGGAGGAGTTCAAGAGGCCCGTGGACGTGGGAGTGGACGGGCGGGGATACTACTATGTCCTCGATTCGGAAGGAAAGTCGGTCTTCGTCATTTCGCCTCAGGGGGAAATCGTCAGGCGTGTGCCCCTTCCTGCCGGTACAGGAAAGCCCGAGGGGATAGACGTCGTTCGCCCCGGCGTTTTCCTCGTAGCCGATTCGACCTTTTCGGCGCTCCACGAAGTGGGAATCTCCGGGAGGAGATTCAGGAAGATATCCATCAAGAGGATGGGAAGGTTCGTTGACGTCTGCCATTTCGGGAAAAGGTACTTTTTCCTCGACGGAAAAGACCACGTGATATACATCGTCGGAAACGACGGGAAAGTCATGAGAAAGGTGGGGGATGAGGGAACGAAACCGGGAGAGTTCAAGTATCCCTACCGCATTTCCTGTGACGAAAACGGCAGGGTTTACGTTTCTGACACGATGAACGCGCGCGTTCAGGTCCTGGATGTGGACGGGAAGCACATTGAGACGATAAAGAGGTTTGGCCTTGCCGGAGACTCCTTTTTGAGACCCGCCGGGGTCGCTTCCTATGGTGTGAACAGGGTCCTCCTCACCGACGTCCTCTCCGGATATCTCCTCCTCTGGGACGGACAGAGGAGGGAGGTTTCAGCGGCCACGGTCAGGGGTAAGAGGGTGCGCTTCTCTTATCCCGCTTCGGTGACCGTTTCCCGATACGGGGACGTTGCCGTCGTCGACTCCGTGGCGAAGGAACTCATCATTATGAGACAGTTGTGAGAAAGAATCGCGGAGGTGATGCCGTTATGAGGAAGAAGTGGGAGTACGGGCAGATATTTGTGAGACAGCCAGACGTATTCGGAGGACTCCCGAAGACGGGACTCGCCCTGGAGAAGGTCAACAGGGCGGGACAGGAAGGGTGGGAGCTCGTCTCCACCGTCCCCTTTACCGTCCCGGGGGGAGAAGTGAGAGGCGCGTTTTTTATTTTCAAGAGGGAAGTGGTCGATGAGTGAGTAGCTCGATGAGAAAGGGTTTTGCTCCCATATTCTCGATCCTCGTGTTCGCTTTTCTCACGACCTTCGTCTCTGATGGACTGGGAGCTTTCAGGGAGGAAAGGTGTGCCCTCTGTCACGTTCAGGATTCCCCCTATTACGAAAAAGGCGTAATCCCCGGGGAGACCCGGGAGGAGGTGGAGGAGAGGATTTGCTTTTCCTGTCATCTGGGGGCCGTCGTTGATTCGACGAGAGTTCTCCTGGGGAGGAGACAGCACCCCCCTGTTGTCATCGAGAGAGTTTCTCCGGGAGGGGGTGAAGTAAGGAGAGTGAAAGGATGTGCGGCCTGCCACACGCCTCACACGGACCGCGGGTGGAAAGGATTTGCCGGGACGGACCGTGATATTTACACGGGAGGGGAGAGACTCTGCACGGGGTGTCACGACCGGTACGGGGGTGGCTCGGGGAAGCACCATCCCGGAGAAGGGGAGAGGGGGTGTCTCACCTGTCACACCGTCCACGGCGCGGGGGACGACCCTCTCCTGAAAAAGAACTACGGAAAACTCTGCGCCTCATGCCACAGAGGGATAAGGGAGGAGTGGGAAAAGGGGAGGGGCCACCCCGTTGGTCGGGTGAGGCGGAGGCCGGTCATGATTGTCGGCTCGGAGCGGGTGGGGGAAGAGAAAGAGGTCAATCTCTCCTGTAACCTCTGTCACGACGTTCACGAGCCTGACAGAGTCGGGGGTCTTCTGAAAGGGGAGGCGAACTCCCTCTGTCGGGAATGCCACCGCGGATATGTGGGGGGAGGACGCGGCGCGGAAAACAACGGAAATCACCCTGGAATTGTCCCGTGCACGGGATGCCACACTGTTCACGGT
>RFHC01000170.1 GCA_003696505.1 Deltaproteobacteria bacterium | reverse complement strand
GGCGTTTCCCTTTTTCAAAAACTCCGTTCTCCCCGATGAACTGTGTTACCTTAAGTATCTGGAGGTTTCCGTGGCCGTATCCAGACCGTCGAGATACGCAGGAGTCGAACTCGGACCTGGCTCGACCGGAAAGAGAGGTAAATTCTCGTTTCTCCTCGCCTTTCCCGAGGTCTACGAGCTGGGGATGTCGCATTACGGCTATCTCCTCCTCTACCACATCCTCGTAAAGAGGAGCGCCTGGACCGTCGACCGTGCTTTCGCCCCCTGGCCTGACAGGGAGAAGGAGCTGAGGGAAAAGGGAGAAAGGCTGAAGAGTCATTCCCTCGGGATTCCCCTCTCCGAGTTCGACGTCATCGGATTTTCCCTGGCTTACGAGCTCTCCCTGACGAACGTCCTCACGATGCTCGACCTGGGAGGAATCCCTGCGAGGGCATCCGAGCGGGGGGAGGAATCGCCTTTCGTGATTGCGGGAGGAGCCCTGGCCGCCAACCCTGAGCCTTATGCCGACTTCTTCGATGCCGTCTTCATCGGCGACGGGGAAGAAGCAATCGGGGAAATACTCGAAGTCGTCGAAAAGGGGAAGGAGAAAGGACGGGGGAGAGAGGAAATCCTCTTTGAGCTGTCAAAAATCAGAGGGATGTACGTCCCGGCCTTTTACCGGCCTTCGGTGGGGGGAAAACCGGAACCGCTCAGACCCGGAGTTCCAGAAAGGATAAGGAAGAGAGTTCTCCCCGACCTGAACGATTCTCCCCTCCCGGAGGACCCCATCGTGCCGGCAATGAGAATCGTCCACGACAGGCTGGGTATAGAAATCGCCCGAGGATGCACTCGTGGGTGCAGATTTTGCCAGGCAGGCTACCTCTACAGGCCTTACAGGGAGAGGGACGCATCGAGGGTCCTGGAATTCATCCGGGACAGGGCACCCAGGACCGGCTTTGACGAGGTGGGGTTTCTCTCCCTCTCCTCGTCGGATTACTCCTCCATTGTGGACCTGGCGAGCGTCTCCCTCGACATCCTCGAGGGGCACAGGATCTCCGTCTCCCTCCCCTCTCTCAGGATAAACACCCTCGACGACAGACTCATCCGTCAGGCGAAGAGGGTGAGGAAGTCGGGCTTCACCGTCGCCCCCGAGGCGGGAAGTCAGTCCCTCCGATTCCGGATAAACAAGGACATCACCGACGAAGAGATCCTCGAGACCGTGGAACTCGTCTTCAAAAACGGCTGGAAGAACCTGAAGATGTACTTCATGACGGGCCTCCCCGGAGAGAGAGACGAGGACGTGGAGGCCATAGCTTCCCTCGCTTTCCGGTGCAGGAGCGTGGCGAAGAAGCACGCCCGAAAGTTTACCGTTACCGTCTCCGTCGCGACCTTCGTCCCGAAACCGCACACCCCATTCCAGTGGGCGGGTCAGATTGACCGGAAAAAGATGAGGGAAAAGATAGAACTCCTCAGGGAGAAACTCGGGAGAGCCAAGAACATCACTTTCAAATGGCACAACCCGGACATGTCGTGGCTCGAGTGCATAATCGCAAGGGGTGACCGGCAGGTCTCCCGCCTCATAGAGAGGGCTTATCGCCTCGGAGCGAGGATGGACGCCTGGTCTGACACCTTCTCGCCCGAAAAGTGGGAGAAAGCCCTTCACCTGGAGGGCATCGACCCGGCCCGCTACACGGGGCCGAAAAAGGTGGGTTCTCCCCTCCCCTGGTCCCACGTCGACGTGGGGGTATCGGAGGAATACCTCGTCGAGGAGTGGAGGCGATTCCTCAGAAACGAAACGACCCCTGACTGCCGATTCGACAGGTGCACTCTCTGCGGTGCCTGTGTCCCCGGGGGGGAGAGCAACATCTTTTCTCCCCCTCTTGAACTGTCCGTGAGAGAAAACCCTTCCGGCCAGGAAAAACCCCCGGCCGGGCCCTCAGCGGTGTCCCGCTACGTCATCATTCACAGGAAAAAGGGGAAAGCCGTTCATCAGAGCGCTCTCGAGGTGCAGTCCCTCCTCCTCAGGGCACTCAGGCGGTCCGGTCTTCCCGTGGTCTACTCCGAGGGATTCAACCCTCGCCCGAAGGTCTCCTTCCCTCCTGCCCTTCCCGTGGGGATAAGTTCGGAGAAGGAGTGCATCGAAATAACGACGAGCGAGAACCTCTCTCCCGAGGAGGTGATGAGGAAACTGGATTCCCAGCTCCCGCCGGACCTCGGGGTGGTTGCCGTCATCCCCTCTGAGGGGAAATTTACCCGGCTCACGGTGACGGAATCGTTTGCCCTCAAAGTCACCCGGGAAGATTACGAGCGCCTCAGGGAAAGCGTAACGAAAGCGCTCAGCCCCTTTTCTCTCTCAATTACTCCCCGGGGAGGAGAAATGGTCATCACCGTCACGCACCCCCTGACAACGCCGGTTGCGGGGAAGATAAAAAAAGCTCTCCTCGATTGCGGAGTGTCCGAAGAAAGGGCAATAATAACGAAAACAGACCTGAAGCTGGAGGGAGAAGTATCGAGTGAGAGAGAGCAGGTACATTCTGATAAACAGTCGACCCTATGAAACCCGGGTTGCCGTCGTCGAGTCGGGAACACTGACGGAATTCTCCGTCGAGCGCGCCGAAGAGAGGAACATCGTCGGGAACATTTACAAAGGGAGGGTCATCAGGGTCCTCCCCGGGATGCAGGCTGCCTTCGTCGACATCGGGCTGGAGAGAGCCGCCTTCCTCTACGCAGGGGATTTTCAGGTCAACGTGGCAGAGAGAGAACTCTTCGAGGAAGAGGACGATATCTACCAGTCTCTCTCCCGACGCGCAGAACTGGCCGAGCTAGACAGGTCTTCATTCTCCCTTGCCTCTCCCCCCATTGAAGGACTCGTCAGAGAAAGCCAGCAGATACTCGTCCAGGTAACGAAAGAGCCCCTCGGGACGAAGGGCCCGAGAATTTCGGGGAACATCTCGCTCCCCGGAAGGTATCTCGTCCTTCTCACGTTCACTGACCACATCGGGATATCCCGAAAGATAGAAAACCCCGAAGAGAGAGAACGGCTCAGGAAAATAGTAGAGAAAATTCGCCCCCCCGGACTCGGTTTCATCGTGCGCACGGCCTCGGAGGGAAAGACGGAGAAAGACCTCCTCCACGACGCCGAGTACCTCCTGAGGCTCTGGGAAGACATCAGGAGAAAGGGAGAAGAGAAGAGCGCCCCGGCTCTCCTCCACAGCGAACTTTCCCTCCCTTACAGGGTACTCAGAGACCTGGCAATCCCGGAGACAGACAGAATATTCGTGGACCAGGAGGATATTTTCGAGGAACTGAGAGCCTTCTCCAGACAGTTTCTCCCTGCTCTCCACGATTCCCTCGAACTGTACCGCAACCCCCAGCCCATCTTCGAGTTTTTCGGAGTCGAGCTCGAGATTTCACGGGCACTGGAAAAGAAAGTGTGGCTCAAGTCGGGGGGGTACATCGTTATCGAGCAGACAGAAGCACTCACAGCCATCGACGTGAACACGGGGAAATATGTCGGGCGGGAGAACCTCGAGGAAACGAGCCTGAAAATAAACCTGGAAGCTGTGAGAGAAATCGTCTATCAGCTGAAACTGAGGAATATCGGGGGAATCATCATCATCGATTTCATCGACATGATGGTTCCCGAGAACCGGGAAAAGGTTTACGAGGCACTCGCCGACGCGTTGAAAACAGACAGAGCCAAGACCGTTATCTGTCAGATTTCGGAACTGGGGCTCATCGAGATGACGCGGAAGAGGGTGAGGGAGAGTCTGAGGCGGAGCATATCGGAAGAGTGTCCCTACTGCGGAGGGGAAGGAATCGTCCGCTCGAAGCGGACAATCGTCTACTCCATCTTCCGAGCTCTGGAAAAAGAAGCGAGGATGAAAAAAATCAGGAAAGTCGTTCTCTCCGTTCACCCCGATATCGCCGAGGAAATCATGGGCGAGGAGAGAAAATACCTGGAACTACTGGAGAGGCAGTTCGGAATCACCGTGGAAATCAGCCCCACCGCCACCTTTCACCTGGAAGAGTTTCTCGTCGAACCCATTTGAAAATCGCCTTCTTCTCCTTTCCCCCTCTCAGAGGGCGGGGGAAAAACTGCTCGAACTTCTCCCTTATCCGGCTCGAGTGACTTCGTTTTCTCTCTCTCCCGGATATGACCTCCTTGTAGAGCGATTCGAGCTTCCTGACGAGGCTTCCCATCCTGTGTTTCCTCGCCGTGAGGATGGCCCCGCGGGAAAGTCGCGCCCAGATTTCCGGGTGCTCTGCCACGACGCGGAGGGATTCGGCAAATGACTCCTCCCTCTCCTCCGGAAGAAGGCCGTTTACCCCGTTCCTCACCACGTCGACGACGCCGGGACCGGGGAGACACACAACGGGCAGCCCCCGCGCCATCGCCTCGAGGACGACGAGGCCCTGGGTTTCCGTTTTCGACGCGAAGACGAAGAGGTGGCACCGGTCGAGAAGGAGGAAGAGCTCCTCTCTCTCCACCTCTCCCACGAATTTCACCCTCTCCCTCACCCGGAGTTTCCCCGCGAGTTTCTCTACCTCTCTCCTCAGCCTACCGTCCCCGACGACGATCAACTCCGCATCTCCTTTTGCCCTCAAAAAGAGGGCCACGGCGCGGAAGAGGAATTCGAGGTTCTTCTCCGGCTCGAGCCGGCCGCTGTAAACGAGCCGGAAAGCCTCGCCCTCAGAGGGGAGCAGACGCCGGGAAACGACCCTTTCGTCTTCAATCCCGGTGGGAAGCACGGTGACGGGAGCACGGACTCCCTCCGTGAGGAGGAATTGACGGACACTCTCCGAGGGGGCAATAACCCTGTCGCAGAGGGAAGCGAAAAAGACGGAGACGAAAACCGCGATTTTTTTCAGGGCATCGCTCCCCTCGAGGAGGTAGTGGGTGTACTTGTGGTAGAGGGTATGGTAAGTGAAGACGCAGGGAATTCCCATTCTGCGAGCGATTCTGAGTCCCACCTCACCCAGGAGGAAAGGGTGGTGGACGTGGATGACGTGAGGGTTGAGCCTCTCTATCCCTCCCAGGAGCTTGAAGTTCAGGTGCTGAGGGTAAGGGACGGAGAAAGCGGAACCCCGGAAATTCTTGATGGCGGGAACGCGGAAAACCCAGGGAGGGTCTTCCTTCGCCTCTTCGTACTCAGGAGCAACGACGAAAACCCGATGCCCCCGCCTCCTCAAGTAATCCGTGTACAGGTCCACCGATACGGGGACGCCGCCCTTCATCGGTTTCCAGCTGTTGGTGAAGTGGACGATTGTGAGCCCCGTCACGCCGAACCTCCCATATCCGGGTCTGGTTACGGCAGTTGGGTGAGAAACTTATTCTTCTTGATAATCCCGTGATTTTATATTAACATTTTTCTTCGCTTTCCCCCTTGCCGGCGTAGCTCAGCGGTAGAGCAGCTGATTCGTAATCAGCAGGTCGTCGGTTCAAATCCGACCGCCGGCTCCACCTTCCTCAGAAGCCACTCCATTTTCGACAGGGCAAGCCGGGGAATTATCGGCTCAACGAAAAATCTGCCTCGTTCCCACAGAAGAATCTCGGAAACAGATATCCCGTTGATGGGAAAAGTTTCCCCCTATCAGGCCGGAAGAAAGACGACAACCAGGTTAGAATGAGTATTAATAAACATAGCTCGCCATATTCGGGAGGGAGGATACGGTGAAGAAAATTTCCGTTGCATTTTCCGCACTCATGCTTTTCGCGCTCTTATCAGTGCCGGATCCGGCACTTTCCCACATGGGTGAAAAACACGGGGGAGAAATGACGCACCATCAGGAGCATGCCTGTCCCCACTGCCAGGCTGGAATGGAAGTCCTTCACGAATCGATGAGGAAACTGAACTCCCTCGGAGAAGAGATATACAATTCCATCATCTCGGGTCAATACGGATTCCTGGCAAAACCTGCCGGGGAAATAGTGACAATCTCGGAAAAACTGAAAGCAACGAAACCCCATATCCGGTTAAGCAGGATTGGTGAATATAGAGAGAATGCGCTCCTCCTCAAAGAGAAGGGAGAAAACCTCCTGAACTTCCTTGAATCGAAAGACTTTCCGGAGATAGGAAAGGCATACGGCGACCTCCTCGCCGTCTGCGTCAGGTGTCACTCCCTCTTCAGGGACTTCCGGGGAAAGGCAGCGGGCAATACCCGGCACTATGAAGAGAGTTCCTTCTCCATCTCCGACGAGGGTCACTTCAGCGTGGAGGCCCTCATCCCTGCAGAGGATCTCCGGCAGGAGAAGGGATACGTCGACTTCGTTATTCACGACGAAAACGATGAGGATCTGACGGGTGGAATCGTCAGGGCCTACCTGTGGAAGGTGCACGAGGGGGAAAAAGGAGAAGAGTGCGCCGTCAGGGAACTCGGAGGAGGTCGTTATCGCGTCGAATTAAACCGCCTTCCCGCAACGCACGTCGGTATCTTCCTGACCATTCGGAAACCGGCTGAAATAAGGGCAGAGGACGTGGTCGACACCGTCGTCGTCGATGTGGGCGCCGTCACCCCGTCGTCGGAGAAATAGTTTTTCTGTGCGGATTGCGGATTCATATTTTCTATTCCCGTGGGAATTTCTTTTTTTCTGTTCCCCTGATGGTGGGTTGTTCACCTTTTCGTGGGAGAAGGACCCCACATTTCCTCAGCTTCGTCATAAAAGAAGATAAACAAAGTTCCATCACATCGACGCACACTTCCCGCATTGACACCGGAAAACTCCGATGAGTTTTTCTTTCCACTTCTCAGCCCCGGGGACGAAACCGAGGACCATATCAAATATGCGGGCACAACGGTCATCGTCAGGGCACAGACTCATGTAACAGCCTTCCCCCGATTGAGCATCGGGGAACATTCTCATGAGTTCCTCCCGGGGTCCCCGGAGAAGATAAAAATTGCCTTTCTTCATTGAACGAATGGTTTCAACCTTCACCCTCCCCTCTTCCTCCACGAGGACAAAATATCCTTTGAACAGGTCTCCGACACCGTTTTCCATGATTCCCTCCTTTCTCCCTTTGTCGGAAAAAGCGAGCTCCTATTACTCGAAAAATCAGACTTTTCAGGCGGATGTGGACCGTCTCACGTGTGTCGGAATCAGACCACGGATTTATTCTCGCGGATAAACCCCTGGCCCTGAATCATTTGTGCATGGTTGGAGCTCTCCTGCTCTCCAGTCGGATGATCGGCTGTTCGGATCCTCTGTGGCTCGGATGCTCTGCGGTTCGGATGCTCTGTTGTCCGGATGCTCTGTGGTTCGGAGGCTCGTTGGCTCAGATGCTCTGTAGTTCGAATGCTCCGTGGCTCAGATGTTCCGTGGTTCGGATGCTCTGTTATTCGAATGCTCTGTTGTCCGGATCCTCTGTGGTTCGGATCCTCTGCGATTCGGATGCTCCGTGGCTCAGATGCTCCGTGGCTCGGATCCTCTGTTATTCGAATGCTCTGTTGTCCGGATGCTCTGTGGCTCGGAGGCTCGGTGGTTCGGACTCTGGGGGTTCCTCTTCCCGGCAGTTTCACGCGTGGACCGGAACCTCTCCCTTCTTCCTCCTCACCTGATTCACGTATATCAAAACGAAGATGAAGAGACCGAGGCCCCAGGCGGCGTAAAAGTTCGGGAGGCCCAGGTACTTCGCCGTCCTGTGGGGCTGCATCATGATGTAGGTCACCGCGAGGAAGAGGGGCACCTCGTAAAATTTGTTCTTCGTCACGAACCACCCCTGCGTTGCCGCTGCGAAGCAGAAGTTTCCGATACAGGCAGAGGCGAAGATGAGGCCTGCAAGACCCCAGGAGTTGACCCCGTCGAGAATAAGGTCGTGATTGAAAATGAACATGAACGCGATCATTGCCGTTCGAATGTCGTAGAGGAAACCCTGAATTCCCGTCGGGATGGGAGGGGACTTCGCGATGGCCGAGGCAGCGTAGGCGGCGAGACCCACCGGAGGAGTGTCGTCGGCGAGGATGCCGAAGTAAAAGCAGAAGAGGTGAGCAGCCATGAGAGGGACGATAAATCCGTTTGCCGCCCCCACCTCGACGATGATGGGCGCAGTGAGAGCAGCCATAACGATGTAAGTGGCCGTCGTGGGAAGCCCCATTCCGAGGATGAGGCTCGCTATCGCCGTAATGGCGACCAGGGCGAATATATTTCCTCCCGAGAGATACTCGACAACCTCCGTGATAATTCCACCGATTCCCATCGTCACGACGCCGACAATGATTCCCGCCGCAGCGGTGGCAATAGCAACGGTCACCATGTTCCTCCCACCGGAGACCATCGCCCTGACAACATCGTCAAATCCCTGCCGGAAACCGGGAAGAACAGGTTCCCCTCTCCTCCACCTTCCCACGGGATGCTGGATTATCATGACGAAGAAGAGGACGACGATGGCGCGGAAAGCGGCAAGTTCGGGGGAGTGCCGGGGGACGACGAGTTCGTAGACGAGGACTCCAATGGGAATGAGGTACTGCACCCCTCCCTTCAAAACCTCCAGAAAGCGGGGCGTCTCTTCCGGAGAAAGGCCCCTGAGCCCCAGTTTCGTCGCTTCCACGTGGGCGATGAAGAAAAGGGTCGCGTAGGAGACAAAAGCGGGTATAGCCGCTGCCTTGACGACGTCCAGGTAAGGGACGCTCAGGTACTCGGCGATGATAAAAGCCGCCGCACCCATTATTGGAGGGGCAATCTGACCATCAGTACTTGCCGCAACTTCGATGGCAGCGGCTTTCGTGGGAGGGTAACCTACCTTCTTCATGAGCGGAATGGTGAAAGTCCCCGTGGTGACGATGTTGGCTATGGAAGACCCGGAGACGAGGCCGGTCAGACCGGACCCGACGATTGCCGCTTTCGCCGGTCCCCCCTTGAATCGACCGAGAAGAGAAAGGGCAAGCTCAATGAAGAACTTCCCCGCGCCGGCTTTTTCCAGCATCGCCCCGAAGAGGACGAAGAGGAACACCACCGAGGCGGAGACGTCCAGGGGGATTCCGTAAATCCCTTCCGTTGAGAGAGCGATTTTGTCGACGTACTTCGCCAGGCTGGCACTTTTGAAGGCGAAAGCCTCGGGCATGTGCTCCGCAAAAAAGACGTAAACGGTAAAGAGGGCTGCGATAACGCTCAAAGCCGGCCCCACCACCCTCCTGGCAGCCTCGAGGAGGAGGATGACGAGAATCGCGCCGATGACGATATCCCTCGTCAGGAGAGCTCCATACCGGGACATTACCCCTTCATAGTCGAGCCACAGGTAGAGAGCGGCAAGGCAGGCGACAACTGCCAGAACAAGGTCAATGGTGGGAATTCTCTCCCTCTCGGAGAGAAAGGAAAAGAAACCTTTCACCGGTTTCTTCTTCGCGGGAAAACAGAAATAGGCGAGGAGCATGGCGAAACCGAGGTGAATCGCCCGAACGTAAACGGAGTTCATCAGAAGCCAGGATGCGATGGAAAGCTGAAAGATGCACCACCCTATCGCGACTGCGGGAATGATGTACTTCTGCCATCCCCCCGGATGGCGGTATCCCGTTTCCTCTTCTTCCGCTATCCTCCGGGCTTCCTCTATGGCATCTTCGCTGATTATCGACCCCGGATTGCCCTTTGCCGAAATCACTCTCCTCTCTTCGCTCATATTCTCCCGGTTCACTCCTTAAAAAGTCGGTAAAGACAAAAAGGGCGGCAGGAGACAAATTTCCTGCCACCCCGAAAAGTTCGGTTTACTTGATAAGGCCCACTTCCCGGTAATACTTCAGCGCCCCGGGGTGGATGGGAGCCGAAAGCCCCTCGAGCATGCTCTCTTTCGTCAGCACCTGGTAGGCAGGATGCATCTTCTTGAACTCCTCGAAGTGCTCGAATATCTCTTTCACTAAGTAGTAGACGTACTTATCCTCCATCCGTGCGGACGTGACAAACGTGGCCTTTACCCCGAAGGTGGGAACATCTTCCTTGTTTTCCGCTTTGGGATAGAGGGAGACGGGAATCTTCGCAGGAGCGTAGTAGGGGAACTTCTTGTAAAACTCGTCGGGCAGAACGATGGGGATGAATTTGACCTTCCTCGTCCCCGAGGTCGCTTCCTTGATCGCACCTGATGGATGACCGACGGTGTAGAAGAACGCATCTATCCTCCCGTCCTGGAGCATCCCCGGAGCCTCGGCGGCTTTAAGCCCCTCGGCGATGATATCCTTCCTGTAATCGATTCCCACAGCCGCCAGGGCGTCGATGGAGTTCTGCCGCTGTCCGGACCCGGGATTGCCGATGTTGACCCTTTTCCCCTTGAGGTCCTTGATGCTGTTTATCCCGGCATCGACAGCGGCCACGAGCGTCACCATCTCAGGGTGAATGGAGAATATGGCCCGAAGGTCCTTCTGCGGCCTGCCCGCCCACTCCGAATTGGGAGCGCCGTAATAGGCCTGATACTGTCTGTCGGACTGGACGATGCCGAAGTCCAGGTCGCCCGACATGATGGCGTTGATGTTGTAGACCGACCCGCCCGTCGACTCGACGGTGAGACGCATGCCGTACTCTTTCTTCTTGGCATTGACGATTCTCGCTATAGCCCCTCCCGTGGGGTAGTAAACTCCCGTCACACCGCCCGTGCCGATGGTAAAGAACTTCATCCCTGCCGCGCTTTTCTGAGGAACGCCAAAGGTTAGCCCCACGGCGAGAGCGAGGAAAAAGACAATTACCCATCTTGCCTTCTTCATAATCCCCTCCTTTCTCTTTCCATTGTTTCCAGATGGATACCTCTCGTATTAACTTAACAAAAATTCTCGATACCTTCAGATTATCTCAGGGAGAGCTCAAATTACGCCTTCTTCGCCACACCTTCCGCTTCTATTTCCACGAGAAGGTCGCCCTCTCTCACCTGGGCGCCCCCGGTAACCCGCACAACCTTAACGATGCCTGACACGGGTGAGCAGATTCGATTCTCCATCTTCATCGACTCGACGGTGAGGAGGAGGTCTCCCTCATTCACCTTCATCCCCTCCTCCGCGCGCACCTCCAGCACCCTCCCGTCGATGGGAGACAGGACTTCCCCCTCCGGTCTCTCCCTCCTCCTTCCCCCCTCGCGATAGGTGAGGTCATGGACAAGGAAGTCCTCGCCCTCCAGAGAAAGGAAGAGGTCCCCATCCAGGAGAGCGGAAAAGACACATCCCTCTTTCCCATCGATGCAATACCGGTAAACACCCTCTCCTTCCCTCTCCACGCCCACCACCAGGGAATCACTTCCCCACCTCACCCGGCACCTGCCCTCACTGAGGGGCTGGACGGTGACGGTTACCTCCTCGCCGTCTATGGAGAATCTCTCCTCTCTCGCGAGAGGGGCAGTCGATGACCAGTTGAAAAACGCGCGGGGGAGGGAAGACCTCAGAAAAGATTCCCCTTGATATATGAGGGGGACAATAAAGGGGAGGGTGCGTCTTCCCCTCTTCTTCCCCTCCCACCTCCTGGTGAAATTCTCAATGAGGTCCGTCCCGTACCTCCCCGAAACGAAATCGGGGTCTTCAATGAGCGCTACGAGGAAGGGGACGTTCGTCCTCACGCCGAGAATTGCCGTCTTCTTTAGCGCCATCCTCAACCTGTCGAGGGCTTCCTCCCTGGTCCCGCCACGGGCGACAACCTTCCCGAGAAGGGGGTCGTAGTACGAAGAAACCGAACCCCCCTCTGAAAGGGCATGGTCCACCCTTATCCCCTCTCCTTCCGGCAGGCGAAGGAGGTGCACCTTCCCGGATTGAGGCATGAATCCCCGGGAGGGGTCTTCGGCGTAGATTCTCGCCTCCAATGCGTGTCCTTTCGGGGAAACGACAGAACCGAGAACCTCAATCGATTCTCCCCGGGCAATCCGAATCTGCCACTCGACGATATCGACTCCCGTCACCATTTCCGTGACGGGGTGCTCCACCTGTATTCGCGTGTTCACCTCGAGGAAAAACGGCCCGTCCCCGGTCAAAAGGAACTCAACGGTCCCGGCACCTACGTACCTGGCTTCAGTGACAAGGTGGCGCGCGAAGAGAAAGAGCTCTTCCCTCGTCTCCTCTCCGAGGAAAGGCGCCGGCGCTTCTTCCACGACTTTCTGGAACCTCCTCTGGGCGGAACACTCCCGCTCGCCGAGGATAGTTACGTGTCCCATCTCGTCTGCGAGAACCTGGACCTCCACGTGACGGGCTCCAGGGTAATACTTTTCCACGAGGATATCGCCCCTGCCGAAGGCAGATTCCGCCTCTTCCGCCGCGCTCCGAAGCGCCTCGAAGAGTTCACCCTCTCCGGAAACGACCCGGATACCCCTCCCACCTCCACCGGAAAGGGATTTGAGCATGACGGGATATCCGATTTTCGCCGCCTCAACCCTGAAACGTTCCGGGCTCCGGTCTTCTCCCTCATATCCAGGGACAAGCGGAATTCCCGCTTTCCTTGCCAGAGACCGGGCAAACCTCTTATCTCCCAGCCTCTCCATGACGTCTGCTGAAGGACCGACGAAAACGATCCCTTCCCTCTCACAGGCACGGGGAAGGTCCGGATTCTCCGCCAGGAATCCGTACCCCGGATGGATGGAGTCGCACTCCGTCCTCTTCGCCGCCTCGACGATTTTCTCCACCCTCAGGTAAGAGTCGAGAGGTGTCTTCCCCCCGAGCGCGACCGCGGTGTCCGCAAACTTCACGTGAGGGCTCTCCCTGTCGGGTTCGCTGTAGACAGCGACCGTTTCTATCCCCAACCGCCGGGCTGTCTTCATAATCCGCAGAGCAATTTCACCTCTATTCGCGACGAGGAGACGCCTCATTCTTCCTCCTCCGCCCAGGCCGGTTTCCTCTTTTCAAGAAAGGCTCGAACTCCCTCTTTCCCCTCACCTTCGAGAAGGCACCTGGCAAATGTCCCGGCCCCTTCGTCGAGGAGATTTTCAAGCGGCACCTCGAGCGCGGCAGATATCAACCTCTTGGTTTCCCGGTTCGCCCCCGGAGCGCACTTCCTCACCTTCCTCCGGACATCTTCGAGCATTCCCTGAAGCGCTCCCTCCGTCTCCCAGAGGGATGTGACGAGGCCTATCTCTGCAGCCTCCTTCGCGGAAATCCTCTCTCCGAGAAGGGAGAGCCTCCTCGCTTCATATTCCCCAATCCTGCGAACGATGAAGGGGAGAATCTGCGCCGGCGGAATTCCGAGGGTCGTTTCGGGAAGCCCGAATATGGCTCCGGTGTGGGCAAGGGTCAGGTCAGTAACGGCGCAGAGCCCCATGCCGCCTCCCAGAGCACCTCCCTCAACGACAGACACGGTAACGGCGGGGAAGGAGTCGAGGAGAGACACCATCTCCCCGAAGGACCTGTTGACCGCCTTGATATTTTCCATGGTGACCCCATCGAGCCCTCCACCCAGGACACCTTTGAGGTCGGCGCCGGCGCAGAACCACCCGCCGGCTCCCCTGATGAGCAAGAGTCGAACGGAAGGATCTGCCGATGCGGTTCTGAGCAGGTCTGATAACTCCCTCACCATGAGGGGGGAAAGAGCGTTCCGCGCGTCGGGACGGTTGAGAACGACCGAAAGGGCGAAACCGTCGAAATCGACCTGGAGAGTCTCGAACCTGAATCCTCTCACGTCTCCCCTCCTTTTTCTCCTTCCCGGGGCGCGATTCCCATGTACTTCGATATGATGGAGAGCATCACCTCGTCTGCCCCGGCGCCAATGGAGACGAGCCTCAGGTCCCGGAACGCTCTCGAAACGGGATTGTCCCACATGAATCCCATCCCCCCCCAGAACTGGAGGCAGGTATCCGTCACCTCGCGGCAGAGCCTCCCCGCCTTGAGCTTCGCCATTGTGGCCAGGAGGGTCACGTCCTCACCCGAGACGTAGGCCTCGCAGGCACGGTAGACGAGGGACCGGAGCGCCTCCACCTCCGTCTGGAGTTCCGAGAGGCGGTAGTGAATGTACTGATTCTCGATGAGCGGTTTCCCGAAGGCGTGCCTCTCCCGGGTGTACTCGATAGTGTCCTGAATGACGTATTCCAGTTTTTTCAGCACCGACGCAGCAGCGAACATCCTCTCCTCCTGGAACTGCATCATCTGGTAGATGAATCCCATCCCTTCCTCGCCGATGCGGTAGCGAGCGGGAATCCTCACGTCGTCGAAGAATATCTGAGCGGTATCGGAGGAGCGCATGCCGATCTTCTCGAACTTCTCCGAGACGGTGACTCCTTTTTCCTTCAGGGGAACGACGAAGAGAGACTTGTTCTTGTGCTTCGGCCCATCAGAGGTGTTCGCCAGGAGGCAGACCCAGTCCCCCTGGACGGAGTTCGTAATCCACATCTTCGTCCCGTTTATGACGTAGTCGTCCCCCTTTCTCACGGCCCTGGTCTTAATGGAAGCCACGTCCGACCCGGCTCCCGGTTCGCTCACGCCGATGCAGGCCACCAGTTCTCCCCTCACCGTGGGCTCCAGAAATTCCCTCTTCAACTCGTCGCTCCCGAAGCGGGCGAGAGCGGGGGTTGCCATGTCCGTCTGAACCCCCACGGCCATCGGAATGGAACCACAACGGATAAGCCCCAGTTCTTCGGCGAAGACAACCTCGAAGCTGTAATCGAGTCCCATCCCGCCATATTCCGGGGGCTTCGTAATGCCGAGCCACCCCATCTCCCCCATCTTCCGGAAGAGTTCGTGGGCGGGGAACATCCCCTCCTCTTCCCATCTGTCGACGTGTGGGTTCACCTCCTTCTCGATGAAGCGCCTGACCGACTCCCTGAGTTGTTCGTGTTCGTCCGTGAACCTCATACTCCCTCCTTACATGCGGGCGACGCCGAACGTCACCGGCTGGAGTTTCCTCTTCTCCCCTTCCAGGCATGTGGCGAGAACGAAAGCGAGCACCTTCCTCGTGTCCCTCGGGTCTATAATCCCGTCGTCCCAGAGGCGGGCGGTGGCGAAGAGAGCCGTCGTCTCCGGTTCCATCCGGGCCACGATCTTTTCCTCCAGTTTCCTCAACGCCTCTTCGTCCACAGGCTTCCCCTCCCTCTCCCACTTCGACCGCGTGATAATGGACATCACCTTCGCCGCCTGTTCGCTCCCCATCACGCCGATTCGCGAGTTCGGCCAGGCGAAGATGAATCGGGGAGAAAGGGCTCTCCCGCACATTCCGTAATTCCCCGCTCCAAAGGAACCTCCCACGATGACCGTCACCTGAGGGACGGTGGCGTTGGCAACAGCCTGTATCATCTTCGAGCCGTGCTTTATGATTCCTCCCTGTTCCGCCGCCGTCCCCACCATGTAACCCGTCGTGTTCTGTAGATAGACGATGGGCGTCCTGCTCTGACAGCAGAGCTGAATGAACTGAGCCGCCTTGACCGAGCCCTTCTCCGTGATGGGGCCGTTATTCCCGATGATTCCGCACGGAATTCCCATGATTTTCCCGAAACCGCAAACGGTCCACGCATCGAACTCTCCCTTGAACTCGAAGAAACGGGAACCGTCGAGAATCCGGGCGAGAATTTCCCTCACGTCGTAGGGAACGCGGAAACTGACGGGGACTGCTCCCGCCAGTTCGTCAGGCTCATAGAGGGGAGGGTCGGAATCTTCGGGAATGACGCTTTCACCCATTTTCTCCCACGAAAGGCTCTCTATCACTTTCCTCGCGAGGATGATTCCCTCCCTGTCGTCCTCAGCCAGATATTCGGCCGTCCCTGCCACCCGGGCGTGCATTTCCGCCCCGCCCAGTTCCTCATCCGTCGCCACCTCCCCCGTGGCCGCGTAGAGGAGAGGAGGCCCGGCGAGGAAAACCTTGGCCCTCCCCCGGACCATGATGACGTAGTCGGAAAGTCCCGGGAGATAAGCCCCTCCAGCCGTCGAGTTTCCGTGAACGACTGCCACCTGGGGAATGCCCATTGCCGACGTCCTCGCCTGATTGGCGAAAACCCTTCCTCCCTCGACGAAGACCTCCGCCTGATACTCGAGATTCGCCCCTCCGCTCTCCACGAGGAAGACGACGGGAAGGCAGTTCTCCATCGCTATTTCCTGAGCCCGGAGGGTCTTTTTGAGCCCGGCTGGGGATATCGTCCCCCCCTTTATGGCGCTGTTGTGGCAGAGGATGAGGCATTTGACGCCGGAGACGTACCCGATGCCCGTGATGATTCCTCCTCCCGCCGTCGTCCCATCCCTGTCGTCGTACATCCTGTAACCGGCAAGGGAACTCAGCTCGAGAAAGGGAGCGCCCCTGTCGAGGAGCAGGGCAAGGCGTTCACGGGGGAGAAGTTGCCCCCTTTTCTCGAACTTCGGACGGGACCTCTCCTCAGTCTCCCTCACCGATGCCTCGATTCTTCTCACCTCGTCGATGAGGGAGAGCATCTCCTCCCTGTTTTTCCTAAACTCTTCTGAATCTCTCCTGACTCCTGACCTGATGACGCTCACTCTCTCCTCCCCCTTTCATCACTCTTCCAGGACGGACCGGGGAACGGAGACGGGGAAGTCGAGGATGAGTTGTCCGTAGGACTTCCCCTGCGGGTCCACCCGGAGGCTCGCCATCCCCCCTCCTCCCAGGGCATTCTCCATGACGAAGTTGAGGGCATATATCCCCGGCACCTCATACCTCCTCACCGGACCTCCGACGAGGTGGGAAAAGTAAGAGAATACCGCCTCCTCGGAAAGCGCCCTCTTTATGAACGGGTAATATTCGGGGCGCCGGGAGATGACGGCCACGTTGGCCCGGTCTCCCTTGTCGCCGCTCCTCGCCCAGGCGAGGCGGACGAGAGGGACCGTCACCGTTTCCCCCTGCTCCGCCGCCTCCTCTCCATCGGGCCGGACGGATGCCCTTTCCCTCCTCCTGACCTCACCGGAAACAGAGGGAAGGGAAACGGGAATCTCTTCCCCCTCGACGAGAACCCTGAGGGAAACCATCTCCTTCGGAAGGAGGAAAGAAAAGTGGCAGATGGAGTGGGACGGCCTGGGAAGACCGCCGAGAATCTTCGTCATCCCGGGTGCCATCCCCGTTGCGGCCTGTGCGATTTCCCGGGAGAATATCTCCACAGCCTCCCTCCTTCCGTGCTTCACGGCAATTCTCAAGACAACCTCCCTCGTCGGCGAGGACTTCCTCCTCGGCCCGTAGATGCTCTCCGTTCCGAGGAGGTCTACCCGGGTTGCCGTGAAGGGAGGAAGGCCTCCTTCCTTGAGAATCCTCTCTACCTTTTCGAGGACCGCCCTTCCCACTCTCCGGGCTTTCTCTTCTGCTTCCAGCCCTGCAAGGACGACAGCCACCTCCCCTCTGAACCCGTCCGCGTAAGTTGCAGAGACCTTGTAGGCAGGGGGAGGGGGCGCTCCCCTGACGCCGCTCACCCGAACTCTGTTCTCCCCCAACTGCTCGATGGAGACTTCAGTCAGGTCACAGACGACATCGGGGAGGATGTAAGCCGCCGGGTCGTCCACCTCGTAGAGAAGCTGTTCTGCCACGGTGCCCGGGGAGACGAGCCCCCCCGTCCCGGGAGGTTTCGTCACAGTGAAGGACCCGTCCGGAGCGCACTCCGCGATGGGAAATCCCATATCCTCGTAGCCCGGAACGAGATGCCAGTCCGTGAAATTCCCCCCCGTCGCCTGCGCACCGCATTCGAGGATGTGCCCTGCGATGGAGCCGGCAGCGAGGCGGTCAAAATCGTCCCACTTCCACCCGAATTCGTGGACGAGGGGAGCGAGGACGAGGGCGCTGTCCACGCACCTGCCCGTAATAACTATATCTGCTCCCGTTTCGAGCGCCCTGACCAGAGCGGGAGCCCCGATGTAGGCGTTGAGGCTGACGACCCGGTCCGGGAGAGGGATTCCTTTTTCCGCATCCACGGGATTGAGGGCCCTCACATCGTCGAGAGCCTCCATCAGGTCGTCGCCGACCACGACGGCTATTTTCAGGTCCACGCGCCCGCCGGCTTCCTTTTCGAGAGCTTCTTTGAGCCCAAGGGGGTTAAGTCCGCCCGCATTCGACAGGACCCGGATCCCTTTTCCCTTTATCTCTTCCAGCAGGGGAGAGAGGATGGTGACGAAATCCGTGGCGAACCCTTTTGAGGGGTCCTTCATCTTTGCCCCGGCCAGTATCGACATCGTCACCTCTGCCAGATAGTCGAAGACGAGGTAATCGATGTCGCCCTTCCGGACGAGCTGCGGGGCCGCCGTTCGGGTGTCCCCCCAGAATGCGGAAGCGCAGCCTATTCTCACCCTCCTCTCAGAACTCACGCCTCCTCTCCCCCCTCCTTTTCGAGGAGCGTTTTCCTCAGTTCTCTCTTCAGGACCTTCCCCGTCGGGCTCGTCGGGAGGGAGTCGAGGATAATCACCCTCTTCGGCACCTTGAAGCCTGCGAGGCGTTCCCGGCAGTAAGAGACGAGTTCCTCTTCCGTCAGCGTCTCCCCTTCCTTCACCGTCACGACCGCCGTCACCGCTTCTATCCACTTCGGGTCGGGCATCCCGATGACGGCCACTCCCGTCACTTTGGGGTGGGAAGCCACGACCTCCTCAACCTCCTGCGAGGAAACGTTCTCACCGCCCGTCTTTATCATGTCCTTCACCCGGTCCACGAAGTAGAGGATTCCGTTCTCGTCAATCCGCCCCATGTCTCCCGTGTGGTGCCAGCCGCCCCGGAAGGTTTCCCCTGTTTTCTCCGGTTCATCCATGTAGCCGAGCATGACGGCAGGACTGCGAGTCACCATCTCTCCGATTCCCCCCGGGGGAACGTCGTTCCCTTCCTCGTCGACGATTCGAAGTTCCACCGGCAGGAGAGGAGAGCCAATAGGGTCGGGATGGACGAGCGCCTTTTCCATCTCCTCTTCCGTCCTCATCTTGATGCACGCTCCGAGGGGTGTCATTTCCGACTGACCCCAGTAACTGAACCACACTGCCCCCGGTATCAGTTTCTTCCAGCGGAGAAACGCGGACTTCGGCAGATACTGGAAGACGATGGCGTGAGTGACGCTGGAAAAATCGACCTTTTCAATACCGGGCACCTGGAGGAGCCCCTGATAGACCGTGGCGGGGAAGACGATGTACGTGAGGCGGTGTTTCTGAATACCCTCGAGAATCTGGGGCACATCCACCTTCCGGGTCATGAAGCCCGTGCACCCGCACGCCACGGAAGCGAAGATGACGTAGAGGCCGGCAGAGTGGAAGAGCGGAAGGGAGAGAAGCGTCCTCTGGTCATGCCTGAACTCCAGGTCAGCCAGCGCAGCGATGAGAGCCGCGTACCAGTTCGCGTGGGAGTTGAGGACACCCTTGGGAAGCGACTCCGTCCCCGACGTGAAGAGGAGAGTCGTCGGGTCGTCGCTCTCGACGTAAACTTCGGGAAACGTGTCGCTGGCGCTGGAGATGAGTTCCTCCAGGCTCTCGTATCCCTCGACGCTTCCCCCCATCGACACCTTTACCGGGACCGTTTCGAACTGAGGAACAGCCTTAAGGAGCGGAGCCAGGAGGGAATCGACGAAGACCACCTTCGGCTTCGATTTTTCCACGATGAAGGAGATGGTCCTCGGTTCGAGTCCCGCGTTGATGGGAGCCAGGAGCGCGCCTATCCGGGCAGCGGCAAACCAGAGAGCCGCGTATTCCGGGCTGTTCAGCGCGAGTATGCCGACGACGTCCCCCCTCTTTACTCCCTTCTCGAGGAGAACGTGAGCAACCCGGTTCGTCATCTTCTCGAGGTCGGAGTAGGAAATTTCCTTCCCCTCGAAGATGATAGCCGTCTTCTCCGGATACCTGAGTGCCGTCCTCTTCAGGACGTCCCCCACGTTGAAACGCCTGATAAGGTTCAGTTCCACATTCATGTTCCCCCTCCTCCTTTTTTTGTTAAAAGGGAGGCACGTGAGCGTGGTAACCCCCGACCTGCCCACATCCCCCCAGATTCAAAGCTTCAATCCTCAATCCGCAATCCGCAATCCGAACTCCGCACTCCGCACTCGTTAACGAGTTTCCTTCCCGCTCTCCCCGTTCTCCCGTTCACCTCGGCGTCAGCCGGATTGCTCCGTCGAGCCGGATCACCTCACCGTTGAGCATCTGGTTCTCGATGATGTGCTTCACCAGGAAGGCGTACTCTTCCGGACGGCCGAGCCTCTTCGGGAAGGGAACCGCAGCCGCCAGGGCATTCCTCACTTTCTCCCCCAGGCCGGCGAGCATGGGCGTGTCGAAGATTCCCGGAGCAATCGTGACCACCCGGATTCCGTGCGCCGCCAGCTCCCGCGCGATGGGAAGGGTCATCCCGACGACTCCCCCCTTGGATGCAGAGTATGCTGCCTGACCGATCTGTCCCTCGAAAGCCGCAACTGACGCGGTGTTGACGATTACTCCCCTCTCATCCGACTCGAAAGGTTCGTTCTTCGCCATCGACGCGGCCACGAGTCGAATCATGTTGAACGAACCCACCAGGTTCACCTGTATGCAGCGGACGAAGGATTCAAAGCGGTGAGGCCCCTCCTTGCCGAGGACTTTTTCCGCCACGGCGATTCCCGCCGCGTTGACGAGGCCGTATATCGAACCGAAGGCCTCCTCCGCCTTCTTCACCGCAGCGCCGGCGCTCTCCTCGCTGGAGACGTCTGTCTCCTGAAAAATGACGCTGCCCCCCTCGAGGAGTTCCTTCAACTCCTCCCTCGGCGGGTTCACGTCCGCGATGAGAACCTTCCCACCCTCTTCGGCGAGCATCCTCACCGTGGCAGCGCCGAGACCGGAACTCCCGCCTGTAACGATGAAACCTCTCCCTTTGATGTCCATTTTTTTCCTCCTCCTTTTATATTCTCTCGATAATCGTGGCCGTGGCCATTCCGTGTCCGATGCACATCGTCTGGAGTCCGAGGGCCCCTCCCGTCGCTTCGAGGCCGGCAACCATCTTCGCCATGAGTCCTGCTCCCGTCGCCCCGAGGGGATGCCCGTGGGCGACTGCGCCTCCCCACGGGTTCACCTTCTCCATGTCCGGCTCGAGCTCCTTTGCCCAGGAAAGGACGACGGTCGCGAAGGCCTCGTTTATCTCTATCCAGTCGATGTCGTTCAGAGTGAGCCCGGCCCTCCGGAGAGCCTCCCGCGTTGCCGGTATCGGGCCGTCGAGCTGAAGGGTCGGGTCCGAACCGACAACTACCCGCGTAACGAAGCGGGCTTTCGGCCTGAGCCCCAGTTCCCGGGCCGCCTTTTCGTCCGCAACGAGGACGGCGGCAGCCCCGTCCGATATCTGGCTCGAGTTGCCTGCCGTGACCACGCCGTTGCCTTCAGGGCGAAAGACCGTGGGGAGTGACCTCATCTTCTCCTCGTCGATGACGTCCCGGATTCCCTCGTCCCTCGAGAGGAGGAAGGGATTCCCCTCCTTATCCACTCCCTGGACGGGGAAGATTTCCCTGTTCAAGCCCTCCTTCGACGCTTTCGAGGCTTTCCTGTGGCTCTCCTTCGAGAACTCGTCCGCCTCCTCTCTCGTTATCCCCCACTTCTCCGCCATTCTCTCGGCACTCTCTCCCTGGTGGATGAGGTCATACCTCTTGAAGAGCTCCGGGTTGAGGGTTTCGAAACCGGAGACTTTCTTCCCGAGTGAGATGTCGAGGAACATGGGGGCTCTGGTCATGCTCTCCACGCCGCAGGCGATGACGAACTTCGCATCTCCCGCCGCAACAGCCTGGGCGGCGAAGTGAACTGCCTGCTGGCTCGACCCGCACATCCTGTTGAGGGAGACCGCGGGAACGGTGACGGGAAAATCCGCGAGGAGAACGGCGAGGCGTCCCACATTGGCTCCCTGCTCTCCCGCCTGGGTAACACACCCGGCAATCACGTCCTCAATTTTCTCTGGCGGGATTCCCGCCCTATCCACGAGCTCTCTGAGAGCGAGAGCGAGGAGTGAATCGGGGCGAATCTCCCTGAGGGCCCCTCCGTATTTCCCGAAAGGGGTCCTGACCGCTTCGACGATGACCGGTTCACCCATTTCAGCCTCCCTCTTTGACGCTGTATTTCGTGAGTTCCCTCACGATGATGTTTCTCTGTATTTCGCTCGTCCCCTCGTATATCTGGAGGAGCTTCGCGTCGCGGAACAGTTTTTCCACCGGATATTCGGCGCTGTATCCCATTCCCCCGTAAACCTGGACCGCCTCCGTGGCAGCCCACATGGCGGTATCCGCCGCGAAAGCCTTCGCCATCGATGCCTCCAGGGTATTTTTCCTCCCCCTATCGAGGAGGATTGCCGAGTGCCAGGTGAGGAGCCGCGCGGATTGCGTCCGCATCGCCATCTCCGCCACCTTGTGCCCCACAGCCTGGTGCTCGATAATCGGTTTCCCCATGGACCTCCTCTCGACGGCATAGGAGAGGGATTCCCGGAGGCACCGCTCTGAAAGACCGACGGCCATTGCCGCCACCATCGGACGGGACCGGTCGAAGAGGCCCATGGCGATGAAGAAACCCTCCCCTTCGCTCCCGAGGAGAGAAGAACGAGAGACGACGGCGTCGTTGAGAAATACCTCGCAGGCAGGCGCAGCTTTCTGCCCCAGTTTCGGAAGGGGCTTCCCCACCTGGAGCCCGGGGTTGTCCCTCTCAACGAGGAAAGCGCTTATTCCGCGGTATCCCGCATCGGGGTCGGTTTTCGCGAAGACGACGAAGAAGGAAGCCACCGAGGCGTTGGATATCCAGACTTTAGATCCGTTTAAGACGTATTCGTCCCCTCTCCTGACCGCTCTCGTCCTTATGGCACCAACGTCCGAACCGGCGGCGGGCTCCGTCAGGGCGAAGGCCCCGTATTCACCTGAGAGGAGGCGGCCGATATACTCTCTTTTCTGCTCCTCATTCCCTGCGATGAGGAGGGTTTTGGCGATCAGGTTGTTGAGGCTCAGAGCCGCCGTTATGCCAGCGCAGGCGGAAGCCAGTTTCTCCGTGGCCACCACCTGAGCTAAACTTGTCCCCCCGGGACCCCCATATTCGGGGGGAATCGTCATTCCGGCGAGGCCCACCTCCCGGGCCTTCTCGCATATCTCGTGAGGGAAGCGGGGGTTCTCGTCGTAATCCTTCGCCACGGGCTCAATCTCTGCCCTGGCGAACTCCTCCGCCAAATCCCCCACCATTCTCTCCTCGTCGGAGAGGAGATAATCGGGCAGCGACGCAATCACTGCCCCTCCTCCCACTTCCAGTTAGAGTAGCGCTCCCTAAGGACCGACTTGTGTATCTTGCCAACAGACGTGAGAGGAAGTTCGTCGACGAAGACGAACGCGTCGGGCACCATCCACTTGGGATACTTCGCCAGGAGG
>RFHC01000169.1 GCA_003696505.1 Deltaproteobacteria bacterium | reverse complement strand
GTAAATTGCCGTCTGGTAGATGGGAACGCTTATGGAGCCGAACTGCCGGTCGAAACCGACGCCGACCCGGGCAAGCTTCGTTCCCACTCCCTCTTTCCTGCCCATCTCCATCCCCTCCTTCCTCCAGGGGTGAACCCCTGCCGGGACCCACCGCCGTCACTCCTCGGCAAAAAGTTCCGTGGAGAGGTACCTCTCCCCCGTGTCCGGGAGGACGACGACGATCATCTTCCCCTCTGATTCGGGCCTCTTCGCCACCTGCAGCGCCGCCCAGGCAGCGGCCCCCGACGATATCCCCACGAGGATGCCTTCCTCTTTCGCCAGCCTCCTCGCCGTCTTCATGGCATCCTCGTTGGTGACGGTAATCACCTCGTCGTAAATGGAGGTGTTCAGGACCTCGGGAACGAACCCGGCTCCGATTCCCTGTATCTTGTGCGGTCCGGGATTCCCGCCGGAAAGCACGGGGGAATCGGCAGGCTCGACGGCGACGATTTTCACGTCCTTTTTCCGGGAGCGGAGAACTTCTCCCACGCCGGTGATGGTTCCTCCCGTGCCTATGCCCGCGACAAAGATATCCACCTGCCCGTCGGTATCCCGCCAGACCTCTTCAGCCGTCGTGAGACGGTGTATTTCCGGGTTCGCGGGGTTTTTAAACTGCTGGGGGATGAAAGAGTTCTCGATGGAGGAAGCCAGCTCTTCCGCCTTCTCGATGGCGCCCTTCATTCCCTTCGCCCCCGGCGTCAGGACGAGCTCCGCCCCGAGAGCCTTCAGGAGCTTTCTCCTCTCCACCGACATCGTGTCGGGCATGGTGAGGATGAGGCGGTATCCCTTGGCCGCGCAGACGAAAGCGAGGGCAATTCCCGTGTTCCCGCTCGTGGGTTCGATAATCGTCGTGTCGGGACCTATCTTTCCCTCTCTCTCTGCCGCCTCTATCATGGAAACGCCGATTCTGTCCTTCACGCTGGAGAGGGGGTTGAAGCACTCCAGCTTTGCCAGGACCGTTGCCCGGGCACCGTCGGTGACCCGGTTGAGGCGGACCAGGGGCGTGTTTCCGATGAGCTTCGTCATGTCTGTGGCGTACTTCATCTCGCAACCTCCCTGTCTTTTCTCGTCAAATGTAGAACATCAGGTTTTCCGCGGAGCGTGCCTTCAACTCCTTCTCGAGGGCGACGATTTTCTCTATCGTCCACCGGGAGAGCATCTCTTCCACCGTCCTCTTCATGTCCTCCATGACGGCTTTGAGGGCACACCAGGAGGGGTCAGCCTGCCCCTCGCACTTCTCCTTCATCTCCCTCATGCACTCGGTGGGGTCGAGCTCTCCCTCGATGGCGCGAAAGACCTCGAGGAGGGTGATTTCTGATGGGTCCCTCAGGAAGGCATACCCGCCCGAGACCCCCCTCTTGCTCGTGAGGATGCCCGCGTTTTTCAGGTCGAGAAGGATAAGTTCGAGGAATTTTTTTGGTATTTCATTGTTGCTTGCAATATCTCTTATAAGAAAGGTTCGGCCCCTCCCCTTCGATGCCATGTAAATCAGGGCCCTGATGGCGTATTCGAGTTTCTTGGATAAACGCATTTCCTCCCCTCCAAATAATCTGTTATTGCTATAGTCTAACTAGACATTAACTCTCTGTCAAGAAAAACTTTGAATTGAACGGTAGAGATTGCCCCTATACTCTACCGCAATGAAAGGGTTTTAGGGAAGTCATTGTCGGGAGACGCGGAGATACTTCTCGACGGGACCTCTCCTTCCGTCTTCCTGCGGCGCAAGGAGGAGAAAGCGCCGGAAAGCCTCCTCTGCACCCTTCCGGTCCTTTTTCTTCGCCCGGACGAGACCGAGGAGATACCACCCGTCGGGGGAATCGGGATACACCTCCGTCGCCCGGCGGGCGCTGGCTTCCGCGCCGTCCAGTTTCCCCCTCTTCATCTGGACGAAACCGAGATTGACGAGGAGTTTCCTCGACTCTCCCGCCACTTCTTTTGCCCGGGTGAAAAGTCCTTCCGCTTTCGCGTAGTTCCCCGTCAGGTACTCCACCATCCCGAGGTTGATGAGGGCTTTCCCGAAGTCGGGGTAAATGTCGAGAATTCCCTCGAGAATCCTCCTCGCCTCCTCCGTCCTCCCCTCTTTGAGGGCGATTGCGGAGAGGTTGAGAGCGGCATCGACGTTGGAGGGGTTCAGGTCGAGGACGTCGAGAAATTCCCGCCGCGCTGAGGTCAGGTCCCCCTCGTTCATGAATCGAACCCCCCGATTGAACCTTTCCAGTTCCACTCTCGCCAGGTTCTCCCTCCCCGCCGGGGAGATTCGGGCCGCAGATTTCTCCTCACCGGCAGGCCGGCTTTCAACGAGTGCCCTTTCCGGACCGGACTCCAGGGGTGTCACTCCTTCACTCACCCCCTTCGCCGGGGGAGGGGATGGGGGGTGCTCCTTCATCTCCGCCCCGGCTCCGGCCTGAGGAACAGCCGCAGGGGTTTCTCCCTTTTCCTTCTCCGGGGGCACAGGGCGAGTTTTCCCCGCGCCGGACGGGGAAGAAACAGGTGAAGAGACCCTCTCCTTCTCAGGAGGTGGACTCTCAGCCCCTCTTGAGGGCTGAGAGGCCTGGGACTTCTCCTTACCGGGAAACGCCACCTTCACTTCCGCGGTTTCGGGTTGAGCCCTCCGGGAAATCCTCTCCTTCACGAAGAAGTAGCCGCCCCCGGCCACCGCGAAGAGGAGAATGACCAGAACAGTGAAGAGAGCGAACCTCCTCCCTCCCCTGCCGGGAGGCGAGGGAGGGGGAGGCATCGCCTCCTTCGTTCCCTTTTTCAGCGCGTCGGAAATGAGGCTCACCCGTTCCTCCCGTCAGCCCGTGAGAAAGGCTAAGAGTCCCCGCCTTTTCGGGAAGAGGCCGTCCGCCTCACCGAGCGACTTCTCCCCCTCCTTCACGTCCCGGACATCGACGAGGAAGGAGTTCCTCACGTAAGCGGAGAGGAGAGCGCGGTCGGCCAGGACGTTGATGAGCCGGGGGATGCCCGAGCTTTTGCGGTGAATTCTCTTCACGGCCCTTTCCGAGAAGACCAGGTCGCCCCGCGACCCGGCCTTGACGAGGCGGTGGTGAATGTAGCGCGCCGTTTCCTCCCGGGTAAGGGGCTCTATCTCGTACCGGACGGTAATTCTCTGGTTGAGCTGCCTCAATCCTCTCTTGGCGAGCATCTCCCGGAGTTCCTTCTGCCCGACGAAGACAATCTGTATCAATTTCCTCTTGTTCCCCTCGAAGTTGGAGATGACGCGAATCTGTTCCAGCAGGGCCGGGGAGAGATTCTGCGCCTCGTCGATGATGACGACGGGATTCCTCCCCTCGTCGGCGCACCTCAGGAGGAAGCGCTCGAGCGCATCCATCAGGTCTTTCTTCGTCCCCTTTCCCGGGACCTCCACCCCGAAATCTCCCAGAATCGTCCGCAGAAGCTCCTTCTCCGTGAGGAACGGGTTGAGGACGTAGGAGACGACGAACCTCTCGTCCAGCATCCTCAGGATTTCCCTGCAGATGGTCGTCTTCCCCACGCCCACCTCGCCGTAGATACAGATGAAGCCCTCCCCCCGCACCAGACCGTAATAGAGGTGGTCGATGGCCTCCCGGTGGACCGTCGAAAGGTAGAGGAAGTGCGGGTCCGGAGTGAGGTTGAAGGGTTTCTCGCGAAGTCCGAAGAACTGTTCGTACATGCTCCCTCCTTACCAGAGCAGTTTCGTTTCGCCCTCCGTGCCGTAGAGCCAGGGCCTTGCCCCCAGGTGGAATCCTCTCCCCTGGTACCTGACCCGTTCAGCCTCGGAGGTGACGATTTCCCTGAGGTTCGCTTCCGTGACGACCCTCGGGGTGAGGAGGATGACGAGCTCCGTCTTCGCCTTTTCCTGAACGGTCTTCCGGAAAAGGGCGCCCAGGAAGGGGATGTCTCCCAGGAAAGGCACGGATGTTACGGTCTCCGTGCTCCGGTCCTGAATGAGTCCGCCGATGAGCACCGTCTCCCCGTCCCTGACGCTTATGACGGTGTTCGCCTCCCTCACGTCGATGATGGGGGCCGTGTTGCCGTCGGGGGCCACGGCCTCACCCGTCTTCTCGCTGATGGATGGATGAATGGCAAGCGTAATCGTCCCGTCCCTCCCCACCTGAGGAGTGACGCTGAGTATGATTCCCTCCGTTATCGTTTCCGGCGTGAAGGAGGTAACCGGCGCCGTCGTCTCCGTGGCCGGCGTGACGACGGCGCGGAAGAAGACGTCCTGAGTCCCGATCCGGATTATCGCCTTCTGGTTGTTCAGCGTCGAAACCCTGGGGCTGGAGAGGATGTTCACCTGCCCCTGCTGCGCCAGAGCGTCGAGGACGAAGTCAACCTTGTTGCTCGCTACGCCGAACTGAAAAGCCGTTTCCCCGGCGGAGAGGTTCTGCGAGAAGGTGGCACCGCCGGCAAGGTTTCCCCTCAGACGGAGTGCGGAAAGGTCTGCGATGGCGGACCAGTCTATCCCGTAGCGGTTGGTGTCGCTCAGGGTTACCTCGACGATTTTCGCGTCGATGAGAACCTGGCTTTTCAGCCTCTTCTCCAGGGACGAGAGATACTCGCCCACCATTTCGAGATTCTCCGGGTAGTCGGTCACGGTAATCATCCCTGTTTCGGGGACGATGGAGAGGCGGGCCCCCTCTCCCGAGAGGAAGGAGGAGAGTTCCTCTTTCAGCGTGGCCCACACGTTCATTGTTTCTTCCGTCGTTATCGTGTTTGTGCTCTCGTTGTCCTCGCCTCCGGTGGTCCCTCCGGCTGACGTCGTGGAGGAGGTATCCTCGGAGGTGGTCGTGGTCGTCGTGGCTGAAAGCGTCCCCGTCCCCTGGCGGGAGGTGACGATGTAGTCGACGTAAAAGTAGCGGGTCACCATTCTCCGCCTCTGAACGCGTATCAGTTCGCCGTGGACGGTGCAGGTGAGCTCTGCTGCCCGGCAGACTTCCCGGACCACGTCGATGGGAATAGCCTCCCTCATCTCCAGAGTTACCTTCCCAGACACGGCGGGGTCGATGACGATTTCGAATCCCCCTTCCCTCGCCAGCGAGAGGAGGACCTCTCTCACGTCGGCGTCCTTGAGAGACACGTCCAGTCGCCGGGCTGGCTTCGTGAAGCTCTCGGGAGACCCCTTCTCCCCCTCCACCGCCACGAGAGGAGTCTCCGGGAGGGGAGGAAGTTCCCGTTTCTCCTCCACCTGGACGGTCACGGGGAGAGGTTTCTTCTCCGAGACCGCCTGCCTCTTCACGCATCCAGCAGAAAGAAGGACAACGCAGAGGACCGCAATATAAAACCTGACTCGTGTCATCGCGCTTTCACCTTCCCTTTCAGGGTGACGAGAGTGAGGGTCTTCTTCACCCCTCCCCGTGAGAGGGCGACGGTCCCTCTCCCGATGGAATCGACCCTCCATCCGAGGAGCTTGTCCCCCTTTCTCACTCTCGTCCCGTTAATGAGTGCCACCGCCGACTCTCCAGAACCGATAATCCCCTCCAGTTTCAGGGAGAGCGAAGCCTTCCCGCTTTCCCCTCCCTCGCCGGCAGCGGGCACGTCCGGACGGTAGTAGGGGAGGAAGGGATTCCTCCTCCAGGCGCCGGGAGGGACGGTGACGCTCACCCCTTTAACTTCCGGCGGGAGGGAGGGAGCGGGCGTGCGTGTAGCGCTCGTAAGGGGCGCCTCTTCCAGAGGGACGGGGGCGGGAGACTCCTTCCTCCCTCCTCCCGCGTTGAGGAGGATGTAGAGAATTCCCCCC
>RFHC01000029.1 GCA_003696505.1 Deltaproteobacteria bacterium | reverse complement strand
TGAGGGCCGCTGGCTCACGGGCTGGAAGGAAATCGCTTCATACCTGGGAGTTCATGTGAAGACGGCCCAGAGATACGCGAAAGAATTGGGGATGCCGGTATACAGCGTGGGATATATAAAGGCACGAACTGATGAAATTGATGCGTGGATCATGGGAAGAAAGAAATATGGAAAGGAAGACTGAGAATTTTTTTGATCGCCCCCTATTATGAAACCGGACAGCCACCCCTGAAGGGGAGGGTGACAGCCCGTTTTATTATCAGAACATTTCGTTTTAAAATTTTTTGGTGACAGTTTTGGTGACGGTTTGGTGACAGATTTATAACATATTGATACAAAAGAGAAATTCGGATTTATCGCCCGCAAACCCGCATAAAATAAGGGTCGGGGAAAATTGGCGTAAATGTTTGTTTTTTAAGGGGAAATTGGTGCCGGAGGAGGGCTTCGAACCCTCACGGGGTTGACCCCCACGGGATTTTGAGTCCCGCGCGTCTGCCAGTTCCGCCACTCCGGCTCCGGGAAACGAGCAGGATATGAAAATAGTATAATTTACCCCGCCGGTCAATGGAGGGGAAACCGGGCGAAATAAGAAAAGAGAGGGGGCGTCGTGAGGAGGCTCTTCAGAAAAAAGAAGGTGGGTATTGCCCTCGGCGCGGGCGCAGCCAGGGGAATGGCGAGTATAGGGGTTTTGCGAGCGCTTCACGAGATGGGGGTTGAGTTTGATGTCGTGGCGGGGACGAGCATGGGTGCCCTCGTCGGCGCTTTTGAAGCCGCGGGAATGGTGGAAACCCTCGAGAGCATCGTCTCCCTGATGGACTGGAAGAAAATAATCGGTTTCTTCACCGACGTGGTCTTCCCCCGGGACGGGCTCATCGATGGGAAGAAGGTTGAGGCTTTCGTGAAACAGTACATCAGGGACCGGGACATCGAGGACCTGCCCCTTCCATATGCGGCCGTGGCAACGGACATTGAGAGCGGGGAAGAAGTCGTCCTGAGAGGGGGAAAGCTCATAGAGGCGATACGGGCGAGCATATCGATTCCCGGAATTTTCACTCCCGTGAAGAGGGAGGACCGGTTTCTCGTCGACGGCGCGCTGGTCAATCCGGTCCCCGTATCCGTCGTCAGGGAGATGGGGGCTGATGTTGTTATAGCAGTGGACGTGAACAGGTTTATCTTCGAGGAGGAGAGGGAGGATGAGAGGGTTGAGAGGAAGCGAGAGGGCGGGCGGAAAGATGCCCTCATCCAGCTTCCCGGAGGGAGGAAACTGGACCTGTGGCGCATCCTCGAGCCCCTCGAAGAGAGGGTGAAAGGGATAGACTTCCCCCTCCTCGAACAGATTAAGAGGTGGAAAGCCCGGAGGAGGGGGCCGAACATCTTTGAAATAATGATTAACTCGACAAACATCATGGGATATCACATCTCCCGGTATCAGCTCGAAATCCACAAACCCGAGGTCGTCATCACACCGCGGGTGGGTCACGTGAAACTCCTCGAATTCCACCGGGCGCGAGAGGTGATAGAAGAGGGATACAGGGCGGCCTGGGAGGTGGAAGAGGAGATTCTGAAGGCAGCCCGGGTGAGGAAGAGGAGAAAGTAACCTCCACATTCCCCGATGGAGAGAGATTGTTTTTCGATGTTGTGTGGGGAGAATTTTTCTGATAATATGTGAGCATATGTTCATATATTCATTTATTATCCGGGAGCTATCGTGAGCGAAGAGGTAAGGACAGATACGGCTCTTATCTGCTGTTCCTCCTGCACGGTCCCGGAGGACTCTCCTCGAACGGACACCTGGAAGAGAGGGGCCCTTCTCTCCCTTGCCGGTTTTCTGATTCTCCTCGGAGGGCTCGCAGTGGAATACGCTTCCTCCTTTCGGTCCTTCTCCCTGATTTTTTATCTTCTTTCCGCCCTCATCGGAGGAAGCCGGGTCCTGAAAAGCGGGTTGCTCCTCCTCATAAGGGAGAGGCGCTTCGGGATAGATTCTCTTGTGACTGTCGCGGCCGTCGGAAGTTTTCTCATCGGCCACGGCGAGGAGGGAGCGGCGGTCCTCGTTCTCTTCTCCCTCGCTGAAAGTCTCGAGACCTACGCGGAGGAGAGGGCTCGCTCCTCAATCAGGGCGCTCCTCCAGCTGACCCCGGAGACGGCTCGCCTGGTGACCGAAGGAGGTGTCAGGGAAGTCCACGTTCACGATGTGAAGGTGGGAGACCTCGTGGGTGTCAGGCCGGGAGAGAGAATACCTCTGGATGGGAGGGTGGAAAAGGGGGTTTCCACGGTGGACGAGTCTCCCATTACGGGTGAGAGTATTCCCGTCAGGAAGGCAGAGGGGGATTACGTCTACGGCGGGTCGATAAATGGGGAGGGGTACCTGGAGGTCAGGGTCGAGAGGACATCGTCTGATTCCCTCATCTCCCGAATCGTCTCCCTCATCGAGAAGGCCCGGGAGAAGAAGTCGAGGACGGAAGCTTTCATCGACCGCTTCTCCCGGTACTACACACCGGCGGTCCTCGCTCTCGCCCTGGTCTCTCTCTCCGTCCCCTTTTTCGTGCCGGGTCTCTCGTTCAGAGCCTGGGTGTACCGCTCTCTCGTCCTCCTCGTCGTCTCCTGCCCCTGCGCCCTCGCCATATCCACGCCTGTCTCTCTCGTTTCGGCGCTCACCTCGGCGGCACGGAGGGGGGTCGTCATCAAAGGGGGGAAGTATGTGGAAGAGCTCGGCAAAGCCCGTGTCATCGTTTTCGACAAGACAGGGACCCTCACGGAGGGTGATGTTCGAGTGGAGGACCTCATCCCTCTGAATTCAGGGGGAGATGAACATCTCCTTCAGATTGCGGCCTCACTCGAATCGCTGTCGGGTCATCCTCTCGCTGAGGCGGTGACAAAGGAGGCCGAAAGTCGGGGTATTTCTCCTCTCCCTGCTTCTTCGTTCAAGGTCGTTCCCGGACGGGGTGTGGAGGGGGAAGTGGACGGTGAGAAATGCCTGGTCGGGAACAGGGAGTTTTTCAAAGAGAAAGGAATTTCTCTTCCGGAAGAGGATGGAGATCGTCTGGAGGGGGAGGGGAAGACGGTTATATACGTCGCTGCCGGCGAAGAGGTTGTGGGAATCATTTCCCTCGCTGACCGGATCAGGGAAGAGGCACCGTCGGTTGTCAGGGAGTTGAAGGAAGAGGGAATTGTTCCCGTCATGCTCACGGGAGACAACAGGAGGGTTGCGGGAGCGGTGGCGGAAAAGCTGGGGATCGAGGAATTCATGGCCGAAATTCTGCCGGAGGAAAAGGTGCAGGCCGTGGAGCGGTTAAAGGAGAAATATGGTCGCGTTCTCATGGTCGGT
>RFHC01000168.1 GCA_003696505.1 Deltaproteobacteria bacterium | reverse complement strand
TCACTCTCCTCACCCTCCCCATCGTCGGGAGGATAACGGACAAGTACAACCCCAAGTACGTCCTCTTCTTCGGTATCTTTTCCTGCGCCCTGGCCACCTACATGATGAGCAAATTCACGCTGCAGGCCGACTTCTTCTCCATTCTCATTCCGCGGATGGTCCTCGGACTCGGCATGGGGGCGCTCTTCATCCCCCTCACCAACCTCACCCTCTCCTACATCCCGAAGCCCCTCATGGGCGATGCCACCGCCATCTACAACTTCCTCAGGAATCTGGGGGGGAGTTTCGGAATCGCCTTCGCCACGACGATGATGACCCGAAGGTCGCAGTTTCACCACCTGAGGCTTTCTGAGCACATGACCCCCTTCAACGAGGTTTTCCGGCAGTCCGTCGAGAAGATTCGCCTCTTCCTCATGGGGAAGGCAGGTCTTCCCCCCTCCCTGGCCGAATACGCGGGGATGAAGGGAATTTACGGGGAGATGCTCCGCCAGTCGACGATGAAGGGGTTCAACGACGCTTTCTTCCTCTTATCTATATATATGTTCTGTGTGCTCGGACTCGTTTTCTTCCTCAAATACCGGAGTAACGGTGAAGGTCCGGGGGTTGCAGTCCACTGAAGGCACTTCATAAGAACCCCGGATGAATGATTTTTGCCGGTTGCGGATAGAGGTCGTGATATAATGCGCCCGGGAGGATGGGGTTTCGTTTTGTTTCTCTCTACCTTGACGATTTTCTTTGTGGTGTGGTAAAAAGCATTCGGCTGGGGGCGACAATCCCACAGGCATCAACAATCCAAGGAGAACAGCTCATGAAGAGAGGAAGCAGACTATCAGGGATTTTTATCGTTTCTCTCCTCTTCATCGTCGTCTCCTTCGTCCTCGTCACGGCGGCGCGTGCTGCCGAGGAGGGAAAGAAGGAGCACAGGAAGGCCTCCGGGAAGAAAAGGGTGGAGAGGCAGTTCCCGGTACCGCCGCCTCCCTTTTCAGAGGGAATCTTCCCCTGCTCGGACTGTCACGAGGACATGGAGGTGAACACGGAGAGGAGAGAGCTGGAGGACGAGCACGTGGAGATATCCCGGTCCTTCGACCACGCGCCGGAGCAGCGGTGGTGCCTCGACTGCCACGACCCGAACGACAGGGATTACTTGAGGCTCGCCAGCGGAGAGAAGATTCCCTTCTCTGAATCGTACCGCCTCTGCGGTCAGTGCCACGGCGACAAGTACCGGGACTGGAAGGTGGGAGTCCACGGGAAGAGGACGGGCAACTGGAACGGCGACAAACAGTACCTCCTCTGCGCTCACTGTCACAACCCTCACTCCCCCAGGTTTAAACCTTTGAAGCCGATGCCGCCTCCCACACCGCCGGCGGAGATCAAGTGACCCAACATCAGTGAAGGAGTGAGACGATGTTCAGAAAAAAGAAATACACGGAAGCCGAAAGACGGAGCAGGAGAAAGTTCATAAAGGCCATCGCTGCAGTTGCAGCGGCCGGCATCGTGCCTCACAGGAAGGCGGAGGCGCTGGACGTCACGTGGGAAGAGTGGACGCAGCAGCACTTCAAGAGGCTCACGAAGGAGGAACTGGAGAGGATCCTGAAGAGGCTCGAGGAGAAGTACACGAGGGAATACGGGAAGAAGGTTTCCGTGACGGCGGAGCCTCCCATCCCCGGCGTGACTTTTGCCTACGCCCTCGACCTTTCCCGGTGCATTGGTTGCCGGCGCTGCGTTTACGCATGCGTGACGGAGATCAACCAGTCGAGAAACCCTCACATGAAGACGGTGAAGACGACGGAAGAGGTGAACAGGAGGAAATCCTGGCTCCAGTGGATTCGGGTTCTCGAGATGGAAAAGGTGAAGGGAATCAACGTGGAGGAGGCGGAGATTTATTACAACCCTCCGAAGGTCCCGGAAGAGGGGAAGTTCTACATGCCCGTGCAGTGCCAGCAGTGCAACAATCCCCCCTGCACGAAGGTCTGTCCCGTCGTCGCCACGTGGAAAGAACCGGACGGAATCGTCGTCGTCGATTACAACTGGTGCATCGGCTGTCGGTACTGCATGGCGGCCTGTCCTTACGGGGCGAGACACTTCAACTGGGTGAAGCCGTTTATCCCGAAGGATGAGCTGAATCCCCGGACGCACTACCTGGGGAACCGTCCCCGGTATGCCGGCGTCGTCGAGAAGTGCACCTTCTGCGTGCAGAGGTCGAGGAATGGGCGGTATCCTGCCTGCGTGGAAATATGCCCCGTGGGCGCGAGGAAGTTCGGAAACCTGAACGACCCGGAGAGCGAGATTCGTTACATCATCGAGAACAAGAGGGTTTACATATTCAAGGAAGAGCTGAACACCCAGCCGAAGTTCTTCTACTTCTTCGGCGTATAAAAAAAGGAAAGAGGGTGCGGTCATGAAGAACGCCTGGAGATTTTTCCTCGAAACCCTGAGGGTTTCCCTCACGGGGAGCAAGAAGTATTACCTGTGGGTTGGCTTTCTCCTCTTCTGCATCTTCGTGGGGGCTCTCGCTTACGTCCATCAGCTCAAGAACGGCCTCATCGTCACAGCCATGAGGGACGAGGTCTCCTGGGGATTCTACATCTCCAACTTCACCTTCCTCGTCGGAGTGGCGGCGGCTGCCGTTCTCCTCGTCATCCCGGCATACATTTACAACTTCAAGCCGATTAAGGAGATTGCGGTTCTGGGGGAACTCCTCGCGGTGTCGGCTATGGTGATGTGCCTCGTTTTCGTCACCGTCGACATCGGTCGTCCCGACAGGTTCTGGCACCTCATTCCGAAGCTGGGAATGCTCCACTTCCCCACCTCGCTTCTCTCCTGGGACGTCATCGTTCTCAACGGCTACCTCATCATCAACCTCTGCATCGCCGTCTACATCCTCTACAAGATGTACCACAACGAGGAGCCGAACAAGAACGTCTACTGGCCTCTCATCCTCATATCGATTCCCTGGGCCGTTTCGATTCACACGGTGACGGCGTTTCTCTACAACGGCCTTGCCGCAAGGCCTTTCTGGAACGCCTCGATTCTCGCTCCCCGCTTTCTGGCCTCGGCATTCTGCTCGGGACCTGCCTTCATGCTCATCATCTTCCAGATAGTCAGGAAGGTGTCGAACATCGAGATATCGGACAAGGCAATCTTCAAGGTGGCGGAGCTCATCGCTTACTCCATGTTCATCAACCTCTTCCTCCTCGGCGCGGAGTGGTTTAAGGAATACTACTCCGACACCGTTCACATCGCCTCCATGAAGTACCTCTACGAGGGGCTCAAGGGGCACTCTGCTCTCGTTCCCTGGATCTGGGCGGCAACGATATTCAACGTCATCGCTTTCTTCCTCTTCCTCATCCCGAAGACGAGGGAGAACTTCCTGACCCTGAACATCGGGTGCGTTCTCATTTTCATCGGCGTTTACATCGAGAAGGGAATGGGGCTCGTCGTCCCCGGTTTCACTCCTGACGTGCTCGGGGAGATTTACGAGTACTCGCCCACGAACACGGAACTTCTCGTCTCACTCGGCGTCTGGGCTCTGGGACTCCTCGTCTACACGCTCCTTTTGAAGGTGGCGATTCCCATTCAGACGGGAGAGTTCCGCGTCGACAAAGTGGCGAGGAGAGAGGTTCCTGAGGGAGAGCAGGTCCCCGCTTCCTGACGGGAGGCGGTTCCAAGAAGGAGTGAAAATCCCGCCTTCGGGCGGGATTTTTTTTTACGACATCGTTACTTTCATCCCTTCCAGAAGGAACCACCCCCCGAAACCGACGAGGAAGAGCCCGCAGGCGAGGATGATTCCCTGATACGCCCTGCGGGAGAGGAGCTTTTTCCCCTTCGCGAGACCGAAAGAGACGAAGGAATACCAGACGAAGTCGGCCAGGATGTGCCCGACGAAGAAGGAGAGGACGCCGGGAATTCCGCTCTTTATCGACGCAACCAGGTAACCCATCCCTATCGTTGCCCACCAGATTATCCAGTAAGGGTTGGAGAGGGACCCGAGTATT
Source organism: Deltaproteobacteria bacterium (assembly GCA_003696505.1). GTDB lineage: Bacteria > Desulfobacterota > Deferrimicrobia > J040 > J040 > J040. The sequence goes on along the minus strand of RFHC01000168.1, from coordinate 842 downwards.
CCGAGGATGACGAGATTCCCCCCTCGGGACTCGGCGGATGCGGCGTCGTCGAGACTCACCTTTTTCGCGTCCCTCACCATGAGGGCTCCCATGATGAGGAGAATGACCCCGCCCGAGAGGAAGGAGAAAATCTTGAACCCTTTCTGGACGAGGAGGCTCGAAAGGCCGGCGAGGAGGAGGAGGACGAGAGTCCCCTCCAGGATGGCATGCCCCACGATGATGAGGGGGCCGGCCACCCCTCCCCTCTTGACCGATTCTCCGATGGTGACCGTCAACAGGGGGCCGGGCATGAGCGCCCCGGAGAGGGCGATGACGAAAGAGCCCGCTCCGATGAGTATGATGTTTCCCAGCACTTCTACACCTCGTCCTCGTCGATTTTTCCCGGTCCCCAGAGAGGGTCGGAGAAGAACCTTCTCCGGAGTCTCTCCTCGGGGAAGTTTTTCACGTAGGCTTCGAGGGAGAAGTCGACGCGATAAGATGACACGTAACTCATGAGCGTCTGATACGCCCAGGCTACTTCCATGAACTTCTCCGCCGAAGCTTTCTGGTTTCCGCTGTCGGGATGATAGAGGCGCGCAAGCCGGTGGTAAGAGGACTTTATCTCTTCAATGGTGGCGCTTTCGCCGAGACCGAGGATTTCCGCCGCCTTCACGATGTCCCGATGTCTCACCTTTCCCTGACTCATGGGTAAGATTATACACTCGTCTGCAGGGGGAGTCAGAAAAAGCAAAAGGCCTGCTGGCGCAGGCCTTTGGCGAAGGGAATTAGGAAGGAGATGGGCATCTGCAGGAGGAGGGGGCCTCCATGCAAGATATGTTTTGTATACAGTATACAGTATCCAG
>RFHC01000167.1 GCA_003696505.1 Deltaproteobacteria bacterium | reverse complement strand
CTTCCACCGGGGAGATTACGAGGGATTCACCGCTGACGTGAGAAGGGCTCTCGAGCTGAATCCGGAAATCTACTACGAAAACCCCGCATCTCTCCAATCGCTCAGTAGGTGAGAGGATACCCTGAATCGCCCGGCCCGACGACTTCCCCCCCGGGAAGTCGAATCTTCACAACCCTCACCCTTCTCTTCAGCTCGGGAGTGAGTTCTTCCAGGCCGGCATAGGAAATTGCGCGCTTCCTCGCCGAGAGGTAGGAGACGAGAGATGCGGCAAGCCCGAACTCCCTGAAGGGACGGGGTCCCCCCTTCAACTGCTCCATGAGCCAGTATCTCTTCACCTCATGGCGGTCCATCCCCAGTAAGGATCGGTCGAAACCAACCCTGACGGGAGTACCCATCCTCCTGTTGACCGGCTCGAGGATGACGCCCCTCACTTCGCTCTTCTTCCCGAGGAAAAGGAGCTTCAGGTCGGTCAGGTCCATGACCTCCGGGAGGTCCGACCGGCTCGAAACGATAACGGCTATGGGCGACTTCCCGGCCGGCAGGACTTTCCCCGGAAAGAGGGAAAACGTCATCGCTGCGAGCGCAACGAGAAGTATCCCTTTCACTCTCCTTCGCATCTTCACCCCTCCTCAGAAGATGACGCCGAGCCAGGCAACCCACTCGGAGTAATCTTCCTTCCCCGGGTCTTTGAAGTCGTGGAAAGAAACTTCCCCCTTCAATCGGACCTCCGGAGCGACCCAGTACCCCAGGGTGAGTGTCGTGACCCGGTGGCGCCCGCCGCCCGCCCGCTTCTCGTCGTCTCCCGACTCGTACCTCACGTTCACGTACGCGTCGTCACGAAAATCCCACCGCACCTTCCCGTACCAGGCGTCAAGGGAGCGGTCTCCCCGGGAGCGGTCCTGCAGGAGAGCCTCCGCTCTCACCAGGAAGGACCAGGGAAGTGACGCCTCGCCGTAGAGCATCAGGCTCCGTTCGTTCCTCCCGGCGGTCCCATCCGATGGAGTCTCCTCGTTCCGCCCGTAACCGGAGAGTCCCAGCAGATAATCATCCGCCACTCTGGCTCTCACGTCGAATCCTCCCCCCAGTTTCCCGTCCTCCCTGTTGTCCGTCCCTTCGTACTCCCCGCCGTTGGAGAGGAAGAGCGCCCACTCGACCTGGAGCGGAAGGGAGAAGAGACGGGGAAACCAGGCCCCGAATGCCTCCACTCCCACCGACTTGGGGGGCACGTACTTGTTGTCCTCGTGAATCGGTTTCCGGACGGTGTCCACGTAGACCGCCCAGTGGGTGGGTGTCCATATCCCGAAGGGGGTGTTGAACTTCCCGAAACGGAACTTGAGAAGGTCGGAGCGGAAGTGTTCGGCATACCCCCTCTCGAGCTTCAGTTCACCTTTGCTTTCCCCATCCTCGAGATGGGGGGCGTGCTCGAACTCCACCTCAGCGAACACGCGCCACCTCTCGTTGACCTGGCTGTCCACGAAAAGATAAACGTGGTGGAGGTCGAATCCCCTCTCCTCCCCTTTCCTGTCCGAATCGTGGTAGAGGAGGTCAATCCACCCTCCCACACGGGTCTCGCTCAGGATAGAAGCAAAGGAGAAATCTCCCTCCTCCCCCTCGGCCGAGCGGGCCGGGGGAGAAACGAAGAGGGAAAAGAGGAGAGAAAGAGCAGCGAAAACCGGCAGAATCCGTCCTTTCCGCATCATCGCAGGCTCCTTTTGAAGTCGTGTTCTCTCCCCCTTTTCGGACGGGGATGCGGCTTTTTTAAGGGAATCAGCCGAGGCGCAGAGGGGAGGGGGAGGCGACGACCCGGTTCCTTCCCGATTTTTTCGCCTCGTAGAGCATGCGGTCCGCCTCCTCTATGAGGCGGGAGGGAAGCGACCCCGGAGGGGGGATGCATCCGGCGACTCCGACGCTCACGGTGACCACATCCGAAACGGAGGAGTAGCGGTGGGGAATCTTCTCCCTCTCCACGTCCTCGCGGAGCCTCCTCCCCACGACGGAAGCGCCTTCAAGGTCCGTTTCCGGAAGGATGACGGCGAACTCCTCCCCTCCGAAGCGTGCCACCACGTCGGCGGGCCTCCAGATACCCCTTTTCAGGACTGCCGCGACCTTCTTGAGGCACTCGTCCCCCTCAAGGTGCCCGTAGTTGTCGTTGAAAGACTTGAAGTGGTCGATGTCGAGCATGCAGAGGGATATCCAGGTGCCGTTTCGGGCAGACCTCTTCCACTCCATCTCGAGGAGCTCGTCAAAGCGGCGCCTGTTGGGAATGCCCGTGAGCCCGTCGAGGGAGGAGAGGTCCTCGAGCTTTCTGTTCAGCTCTTCCAGCTTTCTCTTCGTCTCCTCCAGTTCGGAAATTTTCCTTTCCAGTTCCTCCGTCTTCTCCTTCAGCTCCCGTTTCTGCTCGTAGAGCTGGATGAAGACGCGGACCTTGCTCAGGAGGACGTGTGTGTCTATCGGCTTCGCCAGGTAGTCGACGGCGCCCACCTCGTATCCGCGGAATACGTACTGCTCCTCCTTGCTGATGGCGGTCACGAATATAATCGGCACGTGGGCGGTTAAGGGGTTTTTCCTCATCACCTCAGCCACCTCAAAACCGTCCATTCCCGGCATCTGGACATCGAGTATCACCAGCGCCACGTCGTGGTCCACCAGGAGGCTCAGGGCGTCGGGGCCTGAGCCCGCCGTCAAAACCTCCACGTCGAGCGGCTTCAGGATGTTCTCCATGACGAGGAGGTTCTCCGGCCTGTCGTCGACGACGAGGACTTTGACCCGTTCCCGCCTCGCGCCCATCAGCGTCCCCCTCCGGCGAATTCCTTCAGCTTCTCAACGATTCCCTCCGGGGGAAGGACGAGGTCCGCCGCCTCTTCCTGGACCGCCGTCTGGGGCATGAAGGGAGATTCAGCCGTCTTCGGGTCCTGGACGATGGTTACACCGCCCCTCGCCCTTATCTCCTTGAGCCCGTCTACGCCGTCCCGGCTGGCTCCAGAAAAGAGGACCCCCACGACGCGGGGACCGAATGCGCGGGCGGCTGAAGCGAAGAGGACGTCTATCGAAGGCCGCGCGTAGTTGACCGGCTCTTCAAGGGAGAGAGACACGAGTCCGTCCGGATTGATGACCATATGGTAGTCGGGAGGCGCAAGGAGCATGACCCCCTCCTTCATCTCATCTCCATCCTCTGCTTCCACAACGATAACACCCTCTTTCCGGGACATCAATTTCACCAGGTCCGGCGAGGAACTTTTGTGCCTGTGAAGCACGAGGAGGATGGGAAAGGGGTAAGCGGAGAGGGT
>RFHC01000166.1 GCA_003696505.1 Deltaproteobacteria bacterium | reverse complement strand
TCTCTCTCCTCCGGCGAAGGGGTCGTCTCCGGGGTCAACCCCGCTTTCCCGATTATCCTCACCCGGACGGTGTCGTCTTTCTCCGCCGCGAAATCGGTGATTCGGGAGAGGAGGAAAGGGGGGTCGAATTTCGTGAGAAGGCGCCCGTCCTTCGTCTCCACATCGCGCCCCGCCCCTTGAAAACTCTCGTCGCGGCCTGTCCCCTCTCTCACCTCAACGAAGACACCCCCCGCCCGCGCGGTGAATTCCATCGCGTGGGTGACGGAAGAGGCGATGGTGCGCCCCGTTTCTTCCAGGAGAAACCTCTTCGATTCAACTTCCTCGCTGATGATGGAATATCCCGCGAAGAGGCAGACGAGCGTCCAGATGAGGAAAGCGGAGATGTAGATGACACGCTGCTTTTTCACCAGAATCTCCCAGTTTTTCACTCCCTGCCCTCCAGAGGTTTTCGAAAGGTGGGGAGATTGTCGGGCGTTACTGGTAATAAGAAATGTAGTTGAAAGCTATTTGACAGATTTTAACTACTTGTGAAATCGATTGTCCATTATTATTATTTGAAAATAATGAATAATCATGGAGACAACGTTCCCCTCGACGCCCGACTCGTGGGCGACGCCGTCATCGAAATGAACATCGCCCGGAGAAACGTTTCCATCTACCCTCCGGGCCACCCCTCCATCGCCGCCTCTGTCAGAAGAGCCCTGGAAAAACTCAACGAACTCTTCGCCCTCCAGGAGACGGTGACCCTGGCCGTGACCGGAGACGTCGTCGTGGCGGGGGACGCCGAACTGGACAGGAAAAACGCCGTCTTTCGGGACTTTTCGTCTCACCTTCACGGCCTGGGGATATCCCTCGTGACGCTCAAAAAGGGTCTCACCGAGGATGAACTCCTCACCTTCTGCGAAAGGGTCCTCGCCCGGAGCAAGAGAGAGGGGCCCCTCCGGAGGGAGGAAATCGAGGAGATTACCGGCGGAATCCCTCACATCTCCATCGAACTGGTCGACTACTCCATTTTCAGAGTCGAAGAGGGGGAGGCGGCTGAGGGGGAAACGGGGGAAAAGCTGTGGGAGAGGTACATTTTTGGGCTCCTCTCGGGGACGCTCGCTCCGGAGGACGCAGAGCCTGTGATTTCCGTCATCCCTCCGGGAGTCCTGGCCTCGCTCCTCAATCAGGTGTCCGGAGAGGGGAAGGCAGGTGAGGAGGGGTACGAAAAGGTGATTTCCGCCTATCTCAAGCGCTCCTCCCGGAGGCGCTACGCCCCCGAGGATATCCGGCGTCTCCTCGACCTGGTGGATTCCCTCAGGCCCGAGTTGAAGAGGCAGTTCCTCTCCCTCTCCCTCAGAGGGAGGGACGTGGCGCCGGAGGAGCTTTCGGAGGCATTCGAGGGGCTCAGCGTGGACGAAGTGGAGAGGTTTCTCACGCTCATTGAGACCCAGCAGGTCTCCCTCCCGGAAACGCTGAAAAACCTCCTCGAGACCTTTTCCCGCACCGACGAAGCCCTTACGGGCGTTGCTTTAGCGTCAGAGGGTATTCTCCTGGACGACCTTCTCCTCCGGGACGACATGCTCTCCATCTTCGAGAAGGGGAAGTTCGAAGACTTCGTGACGGAGGAATATCAGGAGGAGATCCGGAAAATCCTCTCTCACGCGCCGGATTCGGGTGGGGGGAGTTCAGTTGTCATCGTCGAGGAGGAGGTTGAAAGGGACGGAGTGGAGGTCCTCATGGAGCTGCTCTCGGCGGGAGTCCTCGACCCGGAGGAGGAGGGGAGGTTGAAGAAAGTTCTCCTCGAGAGGTCGAGGGGGCTTCTCGCCGCGGGAGACCTGGAAGGGCTCCTGGAGAGCCTCTCCTTTTTCGCCTCTTCCGGAGGGGAAGAGAAGGGAGAGGGGATTCCGGAGGAGATAAGGGGTGACGACTCTTTTCTGGATGACCTCGCCGCGGCCCTGCGCTTCGTCGGCAGACGGGAGAGAGAGGCGGCATCGCAAATCGTCCGCCTCGTGGGGGTTCCTCTCCTTCCCCGCCTCCTGGATGCCCTCGCCGATGAGGAGGACGGGGCGGTCAGGAAGTTTCTCATCGATGTCATCTCCCTTCTGGGCCGGGACGCTGCCCGGGCGGCGCTCGAAAGGGTGCGGGACTCCCGCTGGTTCGTGACCCGGAACATGCTTCACATTGTTTCGCTCGCCGGAGGGGATGAGGAGAGGAAAGAGGTTTTCCCCTTTCTCACCCATCCGGATGTGAGGGTTCGCGCCGAAGCATTCAGATGCCTCCTCTCCGTGAGGGATGCGGAAGCGGTCCGGCTCCTCCTGAAGTCGCTGGAAGCGCCCGGTGACGCCTTCTTCCCCCTCGCCGTGGAACTGGCGGGGAGATTTCGGGTCGTCGAAGCGGTCGGTCCTCTCTGCTCTTTCCTCCTGAAACCTCCCAGAGGACCGGGTGAGGTGGAGGAGAGGAAGAGGGTTGTCCTCGCTCTGGCAGAGATTGGAGACCCCTCGTGCCTCGAGGCTTTCCGAAAGGTCCTGAAGGGGAAGAGCCTTCTTTTCCGTGGCGCCCTCGAATCCCTGAAGGAAACGATTTACCGCTCCCTCGCTCCTTTCCCCCTCCACCTCGTCAGAGACCTCCTCGAAGAGGGGGCGGAAAAGGGAGGGGAGGAGACGAGGAGAATATGCCGTCGAATTCTCAGGAAAAAGGAGGGGGGAGAGTGACGGAAGGGAGAGGGAAGGACCCGACCCGCCTCGTGGGTCTCCTGTCGAGTCTGGTGAGCACCTGTTCTCTTTACTCGGCAGAGCATCCCTTTGCCGGGGAAATAGCGGAGAGGCTTGTCTCTCTCGTCAGGGAGGGAGAGGGGAGGGAGACGAAGGTCCTCCTCGTGGAGAAGGACCTGGTCGTGGACGGGAGGATTCTCCACGGCGCGGGAATTCACGGGGAGAGCCTGAGAAAGAGGATGGAGAGGAGGGGGGTGACGGGAATCGTCTTCTCTCCCACGGTTCGGAAGGAAGAGGTCCTTTCCCTGGCATCTGCCCTTTCCCGACCGTCGGGAGATTTTCCCGACCTTGAGGGGGTCTCCGTGGGGAGGACGACGGTGGGGTTCGTCGAAGAGAGGGAAGGTGGGGAATCCGACGGGGGAGAGAGCCTCCTGCCCCACGAACTGAAGTCAGAGGTGAGGGAGGTGCTCTCCGCCTTCTCGCCTTTCCGGAAGGTGGCCCTGAAGGG
>RFHC01000165.1 GCA_003696505.1 Deltaproteobacteria bacterium | reverse complement strand
TCCCAACCCTCCTGGGGGTCACCCGACCCCGATGCAGGAGAGTCAGAGCATCGCGCCGTTAAAAAGCGTCTCGCCGGGCTCTCCCTGGAGAATCCCGTAGACGAGCATCGTCACGGTGAGGAGAGCGACGACGACGAATATCGCTTTCCGAATCATCTTTCCTCCTATCCCGGTCATTTCTCATTCCGCGTCAATAATGAACTTTAAAGATATAACAATAATACTCACCATCAGGGTTGTCGATGTCCCGGATGCTCAGTGCTTCGGTGGCTCGTTTTCAAAATCCCAATTTTTCCCCCGCCTTCCTGTAATACTCGCACGCCCTATCGAAGGAACCTGCAGAGTCGAAGGCGAATCCGGCGAGTGCAAGGATTTCCGGGTCCATCGGCGCGAGGGAGACTGCCTCCTCGGCGAACTTCTTCGCCCCAGCGGCGTCCTTTTTCTTGCCCAGAATGAGAGCTTTCAGCGCGAGGGCGTGAGTGTACCCCGGGTTTTTCTCCAGGACCTGGTCAACCAGCTTTTCCGCCTCCGCCAAGTTCCCCTTCCTCACGTGGTAGAGGGCGAGACCCGTCTTCGCCCCCTCGTCCTCGGGGGATGCGGCGAGCGCCTTCTCAAAAGCCTGCTTCGCCTTGAGGAGGGCAGTCCTCTTTTTCAAACTCATCTCGAGGTAAATTTTCCCGAGGAGGACGAGCGGTTTGGCGAATTTCTCGTCGGCATTGGCGGCGGCTTTCAGTTTCATCTCGGCTTTGCGGAGCATTCCGAAGGAGTAGAGTCTCCGCCCCAGGTTGTAGTTGAGAAGAGCTTCCCTCTTCGGCTTATACCCCGCCACCTCTGCAACCTTTTTCTCCGGTTTTTTCAATCCAAGGAGAACCTGGGCCGTCTCCTTTATCTCCTCCTTCGCGAAGGTGGGGTAGCCATTCACTGCCTCGTGGAGGATTCCCCCCTTTTTGAATATCGCCGTCGAGGGGACGGCCACGACGCCGAAGGTCCTGAATGCGAGGAGTCCGTCGTCGAGGAGGACGGGGAAAGAAACTCCGGCTTTCTCAACCGCCTCCTTCACCTTTGCGGTCTCCTCCTCGCTCATCTGCTCGTGCTCCACGTTGATGGCGAGGACCTCGAAATTCTTTCCCTCCAGTTCCTTCTTCAATTCCTGGAGGTCCTCAAGTTCGTGAATCGACCTTTCGCTCCAGGTGGCGAAGAAGACGACCACTGCCGCGTCCTTTTCTGCCAGCGACTTCAGGGAAAAATCTTGACCGTCAAGAGTTTTCAGCATCAGGTCCGGTATTTCCATCCCCTCGCTGAGATTTTTAAAGGCCCCCACGGCTCGTGAGTGGGACAGGGCGAAAATCATGACAGCCACGAAAAGGACGAAAAAAGGCACCCTCCTTATTGCGCATCTCATCTTCCCTTACACCTCACCTTTTCTTGAGAAAGAACCTGTTATCAGAAGAATGGGGGTCGTGGCATCTGTTGCAGGTTCTGTTCTTCTTTTTCTCCACGTGGGCGCGCGAGGACTCCTGGTCGTGGCAGGCCACGCACATCTCCCTCAACTCCGCCCTGAGGAAAAACTTCCTCGACGACCCGTGGGGGTCGTGGCAGATGGCGCAGGCGCCTCCCCCGATGGGGCCGTGGACGAACTCCTTCTTATCCTTTCTCTCGTGACAGGAGTAACAGTAAAGGTCCTCGGGAAACTGGACCTCCATGTTTTTGTCGTGACAATCGGAACAGGACGCCTCTTCCAGATGCTCCCTGTATGCTGCTTTCCGGGAAACTCTGTAGGAGACCGTCGTTTTCGTCCCGTCCGGGCCGAGGAGAGTGAGTTTTCCGGAAGAGATGGGGACTTTTCCGTAGAAGACCCCGTTTTCCACTGCCAGAGTCAGCTTTTTCTTCCCCGAGTAGACGAGAACCTTCCCCGACGAAGCGCCCTCGACGGACCCGATGACGAGATATTCTCCCGGGGAGAGGGAGCTTCCCGACCGGGGATGGACGACCTTAATTCCTCCCCACGCGAGGGGAGGGAGGAAAAACGCCGCAACGATCACCGCCGCGATGACGCGAGAGACCCGTCTCCCTCTCATCTCTGCATCCCCCTACTTCTCTCCCAGAATTTTCTTCAGGGCCTTGCGGTAGTATCCCGCCGCCTTCTCAAACTCACCCTTCTTCTCCAGCGCAACGCCGAGCCAGTAATAGGACCTCTCCGGCTTCGGGTTGAGGGTCGCTGTTTCCGTGATGACCTTAACCGCCTCGTCGTAGTCCCCCTTGTAAATCAGGGCGATTCCCTTCGCCAGCTTCGCCTCTCTCAGATTCGGGTTTTCCTGGAGCACCTCTTCGAGGATTTTGAGCGCCTCATCGGCCTTCCCCGTCCGGGCGAGCGACTCGGCGTACAGGGTCTTCGCCGTCAGGTTTTCCGGGTCTTTCTCCGCTGCTTCCTTGAACTTCTCGGCGGCCTTTTCGAAGAGCCCCCGGGAGGCCAGCCTCTTCCCCATGTTGATGAGCCTGTCCGCCTCCTTCGCCTCTTCCGTTTTTGCAGGCCCCTCCTCGGGAGCGACGAGTTTCCTGTACTCCTCTTCCGTCATCAGCCCGGCCAGGACCTTCATCTTCCCCCCGACGGCGTCCTTGAAGGTCATGTCGTAGGAGGAAAACTCGTAGGCCAGCTTCCCCTCTTTATCCACGAGAGCAGTCGCGGGGAGGACGAAAAGACCCATCCTGTCGTAAGCATCCCGGTCAGCGTCCACAAAAAAGGGAGACTTTATGCCCTCCTTATCAACGAACTCCTTCACCTTCTCCAGCGGGTCCGAATAGGAGGCAACGAAGGAGCAGGAGACGCCACTGTCTTTGAGCTCGCTGCACAGATTCTCCGCGTCTTTTATGAGCCGGAGAGAATTCTCCTGCTCCAGCCTGACGAAAAAGAAAGCTGCTACCTCCCCTGCTTTCGGCGAAACCTCCGCCTTACTCCCATCCAGTTTCGTCACCGTGAAAGAGGGGAACTGCGAACCCAGTTCCACATTTCTGAACGTGGAACAGAGCCCCGTCCCGGAAATAGTTACGAGAATCCCGAAAAGAATAGCACAGACCCCCGCCCCGAACCCCGTCACCGGCTTCCTCATTTTTCCCGCTCCTTTGTTTCGAGGGGGTTCACTGCATCCTCAACCTGGCTGTCCTTCACTTGTTTTCGACAGGCTTTTTCCTGTCGTATGCCTTGGGTTTGTGGCACCCCACGTTGCACTTGCCGCCCGTCTCCGTCTTCGTGTACTTGACGGGGAGCATCCACATCTTCCCGAAGGGGACCTCCCGCCGGATGTGTTTCGGCTGATTCCCTGCGTGCACCTCGTGGCAGGCCTTGCAGGAGCGGCCCTTCTTCTTGTTCACGTGGACGTAGTGGAGGTTGATGTCCCCGTTTCTGAAGTTGGTAAGTCTGGTGGTGATTCTGTCCAGGGCGATGTCCTTGTTGTGACACCCGAAGCAGAGGGCGTAGTTATCCGTTTTATAAGGCTTATAGAACTCCGCAGGGAAGTATTTCTTCAGAATCTTCGGGTTTTTCGAACCGTGTGGATTGTGGCAGGCGTAGCAGTCGTTCTGCTGGACGGGACCGTGGAGGTACTTTGAAGTCCTCACCTTCTTCCCCATCTCCGTGTGGCAGGAGTAGCAGATGTCTTTCGCCGCCATCTTCAACTGGCGCGGGTAGTTGGACGAGTGAGGAGTGTGACAGGTCGTGCACGTCCCTTTCTGAAGCGCGCCGTGCTGGTAGGTCGCTTCACTTACCCACTTCGCAATCTTTTTGTGGCACCTGAAGCAGAGGTTCTTCCCCTCGGCCTTCAGGTGAAACTGGTAGTCCGTGTTGTGCGGGTCGTGGCAGTTGAGGCAGTTTTCCTTCGCCGGTTTGTGCACGTACTTACGCGTAAACTCTGCCTTCCTGTCCTCGTGGCAGAGGAAACAGAGTTCGTCCCCCTGAGCTTCGAGCTGGAATTTGTACGGCGATGTGTGCGGGTTGTGACAGACGATGCAGTCGCCGGACGCCACGGGACCGTGGACGTACTTCTTCACGGTCTTGTTGTTCTCGTGGCACTTGAAGCAGAGAGCGCTCACCGTATCCGCCTTGAGCTGCTTGGGAGCGTTCGACTGGTGCGGGTCGTGGCAGGCCACGCACTGCCCTTTTCCGACGGGAGTGTGGACGAATTCCTCCGTCTCCTTGTTCTGGTGGCACATGTAACAGAGCGCCTTGCCCTTAGCGGGAAACTTGAAATCCCTCTCCGGGTGTTTCGTCGGGTGTCCCTTTACTCCCTTCGTGTGGCAGACGACGCACTGACCCGCCCCGACGGGCCCGTGCACGTAGTCAGCCTTCCCCATCCCTGAGTGGCACTTCGAGGTGACGCAGGTGTCTGCCAGGGAGGTGCCTGCAAGGAAGATAACTGCACCGAGCAACGCCAAAAGCGTGAAAACCGTCTTTTTCCCTTTACCTGACATCATTCACCCCCCGCCTTCTGTCTGAGAAATGACTGCATACCTGTATATCAGGAACCGCCGTAACTGTGCAATCCCGAAAGGACCAGGTTTACTCCGAGGTAGCAGAAAATCGTGGCCAGGAAACCGACGATGGAGAGAATCGCCGTCTTCCTTCCCCGCCACCCGCGGGTGATGCGGGCGTGGAGAAAGGCGGCGTAGATGAGCCAGACGATGAGGGACCAGGTTTCCTTCGGGTCCCAGGACCAGTAGGTGCCCCACGCGTAATTCGCCCAGGCCGCGCCGGTGATGATTCCCGCCGTCAGGAAGGGAAAACCGATGATGACGGCGCGGTAGACGATGTCGTCCAGAACTCTCGTCGACGGGAAGAGTCCAACGATACCCTTCGACTCTCCCCTGGCCTCCTGCTTCTCCTTGAGGAGATACATCACGGCAATGCCGCAGGAGACGGCAAAGGCGGCGTAGCCGATGAAGCAGGTGATTACGTGGATGTGGAGCCAGTAAGACTGTAGGGCCGGCACGAGGGGAGTAATCGAACTCTCCGTGGTGGAAGCGAAGAGCATCGTGAAGAAGGCGATGGGCAGGACGAAGGCTCCAAAAGTCCTGCTCTTGTACCTCCACTCGAAGAGGAGGTAGAAGATGACGACGACCCAGGCGAAAAAGACGAGAGATTCGTAAAGGTTCGTCACGGGGATTCGGCCGATTCCGAGTTTATACGACTCCACCCACCGGGCGATGAAGGCCGCGGTGGCAGAGAGGGCAGACGCCCCCGTAACGAGAGTCGCCACCTTCCCCACTCCCTCTTTCTTCGCGTAGAGGAAGACGATGTAGCAGAGGGAGGCCACGCCGTAGAGAATCATGGCCAGGTCGAAGAGTTTTACGTTCAGGGTGCCCATGGGACCCTCCTTTTCTCGCTACGGTCAGGGACCGCAAATTAATCAATAACAGTTCTCAATAATCTAGCATCTCATATTACACCTTCGAAAGCTCTTCCTTCAACCTCTGGAAGGTCTTCTCGAAGGCGAGCCTGTTTCTGTTTGCCGCGCCTGCCAGGACAACCTCCACCCTGCCCCCTTCCTGCGGAACGAGTTTCAACCAGACGCGCCGGTGTGACCCGAAGAAGGCGACGAGAATCCCCAGGACCATGAAGACGCAGCCTACCCAGACGATGTTCACCCCCGGGTCTTTTGCCACCTGGAGTCCGGTGTAGTAAATCTCGTCGATGCCGGAGAAGACCAGGTAGAAGGGCTGCCCCCTCCTCTTGTCGAAGTCGGGGAAATTCTTGAATATCCAGAAGGAGAGGGGCTGTCCCGACTCTCCCTCGACCCTCACTCGAAGGGCAGGGCCGAATCCCTGGAGGTTGGGGTCGAAGTCGACGGCGGAAATCGTCCCCACACCCTCCACCTTCACCTTCTGGTTGGGGAGGAGGGTGAGGCGCTTTATCAAGGACCCGTCCTCTTTTTTCCTCACGTCAACGGTGATGTTCGTGGCGCCGGCCGTGCCGTAGCTCGACTGGTAAAACCAGATTCCCTTGTAGCGGAGGGGGTCGTTCACCTCGATGGTCTTCCGGAGAACCTCTTTCCCCCCTTCGATGACGCTCAGGTCGGAAATGTACTCTTTCGGCGTGCCGTTGGGGTAATACTCGATGCGGAAGTCGTTGCACCGGACGGCAAAACCCAGGTCGACGATGCCCTTGCTCCCCCTCGTCTGGACCCGGCTTATCTGGTCACCCTCGACGATGTTCACGTATCCTTTAAATCCCCATATGTTTCCGATGATGGCTCCAACGAGAACGATGAGGATGCTCACGTGGGTGATGTAAACGCCGAAGCGGGAAAATGCCCCCCTCTCGGCATAGAGGTGGAGGACGTCGGAATTATAGGTTTCCACCGGTTTCGCGAATGCCTGAGAGAGCGCAGACGCGAACTTCTCCCTCAACTCCTCCACCTTCCCCTTTTTCCTCCAGCGGTGGACGAGGGAGAGACTCCTCTCCATTCCCTCGTCGAGCGTCCTCTTCGGATTCCTCACCACCTTGAAGACGTTGGGAAGCCTGTCCACGGTGCAGCAGGTGAGGTTGATGGCGAAGAGGACGAGGAGGAGGAGAAACCACCAGGAATGGTACATGTCGAAGAGACCGAGCTTCGAGAGGATTTTAATCGTCGACTCGCTGTAGAAACGGCGGTAGTGTTCAAGGGGTTTGTTCTGCTCGATGATGGTCCCGAAGATGGAGGCCACGGCGAGAATGATGAGGACGGGGATGGCGAGCCTCAAAGATGCGAAAAATTTCCAGACTTTCTCGAAGAAAGATTCACTGCTCTTTTTGGACATATCGAATGACCCTTTCCGATTATTCTCGTCCATTATATCGGAGCGCTATGTATACTGTATACATAAAATGCCCGGATAAAAAAAGGGGGCGGTCCCACCCGCCCCCTTCTTCGATACAGTTAATCATCCTTACTTCTTGTGGCACTCCTTGCACTTGGTGGGAGGGTTCTTCCCCGCGGCCTTTTCCTTCTTGTGGCAGTCGCGGCAGGTTTTGTGCATCGCCTTCTTGAACTTGGGGGCCTCCTTCACCTTCCCGTGGCACTCGGAGCAGGCCTTGGGCTGACCACCCTCTTCGGTCTTGTGGTGGCAGGTCTTGCAGTCCTTGAACATCTCCTGGTGCTTCCTGTGGGGGAAGGTGACGGGGGGTTTCTTCTTCTGGACTTCCTTGATGACGATCGTCTCGGGACCCTGGTCCACGGCGAAAACCACCGTCGACACGGCAACCACGGCGAAGATGACCGCCACGAGCGCTGCGAGTTTCTTCTTCATCCTTCAGCACCTCCTTTTGGTTTATGTTTTTTTATCAGAGGAAGAGGTTGCACCGCGCGCACCTCTCACACTCCCTCCGGACGCTCACACCCGTGTATCCGGCAACGACTTCGTCGAAACCTCTCACAGCCTCGGACGCCTCCTTCTTCCTGTACGGGACTCTCCGTCTCAGCACCTCGTCGTCCTCCAGGGGCGGCTCGTTCTTTCTCCTGTAGTTGTCCTTCAACCTGACCTTCTTCGCCTCTTTGACGGCGATGCTGGAGAAAATATTCAGGGCAGCATACCTTCCTGACGCCGAGGCCTCGACAATGGTCGAGGGCCCCTTCACGCAGTCACCGCACGCGTAAATCGGGATTTTATATTTTTTCCCCCTGAAAATCAACTGAGCCACGCCGTGTTCAGCGTCAACCGGTTTCAGGGAAAACTTCTCCGGAATGAAGGAAAAATCGGGGCGGGAACCTATCGCCATAATGACGGTGTCACAGTTCACCTCGAACTCTGTGCCGGGGACGGTGATGGGATTTATCCTCCCCTGCTTATCAAACTCAATCCGTTCCACCTCGATTGCCTCGAAACCGGCCACCCTGTTCTTCATGACGAAAAACTTCTTCACCGCCACACCGTCGAGGAGTTTCGCGCCCTCCTCGAGAGCCTCCTCCACTTCCCAGGGGAAAGCCGGCATCTCGCTCCTCTTCTCCAGGCAGACGATGGTGACGTCCGAAACTCCCAGCCTCAGTGCCGTCCGCGCGGCGTCCATGGCCACGTTGCCTCCGCCGACGATGACGACCCTTCTTCCCACGTCCACGCTCTCTCCCCTGTTGACCCTCTCCAGAAATGAGAGGGCGTCGAAGAATCCCTGCCTCTCATCCCCTGCCTGGGGAAGCCTGAGAGGACGGCTCGTCCCAACTGAAATGAGAACGGCGTCGAACTCTCCGCCATTTGCAATTTCGTCGAAAGAGACGTCCTCTCCCACCCTCACCCGGGACCGAAATTCAACCCCTCTTTTCAGGATGAAGTCGAGGTCCTTCCTCACTTCATCCCGGGGAAGTCGAAAGAGGGGAATCGCAGACGTCACCATACCGCCCGGCTCGGCTCTCTCGTCGAAAACGACGGGGAGGATTCCCAGTTGCGCGAGGG
>RFHC01000164.1 GCA_003696505.1 Deltaproteobacteria bacterium | reverse complement strand
TCCCTGAAGAAAATCTGGCTCTTCGTCCTCGCCATCACGATTCACAACTTTCCCGAGGGGCTCGCCGTGGGGGTAGGATTCGGAGGGGGCGACATGAAAAGGGGGCTGTCCCTGGCGCTGGGAATAGGTCTTCAAAACATCCCGGAAGGGCTTGCCGTTGCCTTCCCCCTCCTCAGGGAGAAGTATTCACGCCTCAAGGCCTTCCTCATCGCCCTGGCCACGGGCCTGGTTGAGCCCGTGGGGGGAATCATCGGCGCGGGGGCGGTTTCCGTGGCGAAACCGGTCCTCCCCTTCGGACTCGCCTTCGCCGCCGGCTGCATGCTCTCCGTCATCAGCAGCGAGGTCATTCCCGAGACCCACACGCACGGATACGAGAAGGAGGCCACCCTGGGAGTGGTCGTCGGTTTCGTCGTGATGATGCTCCTGGACAATTACTTCGGATGACGAGGGAAGAGAAAAAAAGTCACACAATAAGAATTTAATTTCCCACTCCTCCCCTGCCCGGGGAATACGCCCAGAACACGGTTTGCGGCTAAATCCCTTTTAAAAACAGCAGGATACAGCGATTGCTCCCTGTTGGGAAGGTTTCTGGCAGGGATTTTGAATAATGAGAAGGTGTGAGTCGTCCCTTTACTGGGGCAGGAAAGGTGCCGATAAGAAATATGCCATGGAAAGAGAGGTGAAAAAGGTGATTTGCCCCTTCTGCCTGAAAAACGGCGGTGAGGTGTTTCGACCCTGCGACAGGCACAGGGGGGAAGTCCTGAGGTGCTGTCCCCACTGCGGTGAGCCTCTCGAATTCTGTTCTCTCTGCGTGGCCGAGGAGCGGGTGGACACGTCTCTGGAGTGGGTCTTCTGAGTACCTGATTCAGGGCCTCTTCCCTTCATCCCCGCCCAGCCAGACTTCCGGGTCTCCCGGGCAGAAGACGCGCCACTTCATCCGGAAGTACTCGTCTCCCATCCACTCTGACAGATGGGCCCGAATCTCCCGGAGAATCCGAAAGCCTTCCGTGAATTCCACGACGGCGACTCTCCTCTCCTCCAGGTCGACGAAGCGGACGAAGACAGTCCCATCTCTCGTTTCCCCGCAGTCGACGGGGATTATCCCTTCTGCGAGGAGTCCCAGTTTTTCCAGGAGTCCCCGGGGAGAGTAGGGAAGGTCGCCGACGAAGGCGGCCATCTCCCCTCCGCCGAAGGGACCGTATCTCGTTTCCATCTCCTTCCGGGACATCACGAAAACCTCCCGTCCGGTGAACGGGCGAGTTCCTTTTTCAGGTCTGCCACGGAGAGGTATTCCCCTCCGAGCGCTTCCGCCAGGGCGCGCGCCCGGGCGCTGTAGAAAATTCCCGATGACCCGGCTGAGGGTTCCCACCTCTCCAGCGCCCGCCTCAGAACTTTTTCCTCCACGTTCATCCTCGTGACGTCGACGACGCAGGAGGAAATCCCCATCTGCCGGATTCTCTTCGCCAGTTTCAGCGATTCACGGGTGGGGTCTTCTCCGAAGGAGGATACGTTCGCGTTTCCGTCGGTGATGAGGAAGAGGAAGGGTTTGTTTTCCCGGCTCCTCCTCATCTCCCTCTCCGCGAGAGAGAGGGCAGCGAAGAGGCCGATGGAGAGGGGGGTGGTCCCTCCCGAGAAAATGAAGTCCATCCTCCGCTCAGCCCTGTCAATGGACGAGGTGGGCTCAAGGACGACCTCAGCCATCTCTTCCCGGAAGACGATGATGGCGACGCGGTCCCTTCTCACGTAGGCGTCCTTCAAGAGGGAGCGGACGGAGCCCTTGAGGAAACCGATTTTCCTCTGCGTCTCAATGGAGGAACTCCCGTCCAGGAGGAAGATGATGAGGTTCCCCGTCTTTTTCCTGAACTCCCTTGTGCGAAGGTCCTCCGGCGCTACGAGGTTTTCTCCGTCGTTCCCCGAAGTTCTCCTCGCCAGGGATGCCCGAATCGTCGCGTCCAGCGCGACCCTCCCCCCTCTCCACGGGACGGCCCGCACGTATTTCCCCGGAGGGGTGTAGGAAAGGGTGGGGCTCCTTTTCCCCGACCGCGACCGGTTTACCCTGTCCTTCACCGCCTGGAAGAGGCGGGGGTCGAAGGGAGGTTCTTCCGGGGGGACCTTCGCTTCCACGTATCCCTGACAGAAGTCACAGTCCGGGTCGCCGCACGACCTCCCCCGATAGGGTGGGGGAGAGGATGCCCGCGTCCCTCCTCCGCTCTCCTTCCTCCCTCCCGGAGTTTCGTCCCGGGGAAGGACGCGCTTCTGTATCCTCCCCGACCGGTCGGAGAAGAAGACCACCCTTCCGTGTCCGGGGAACCTTCCATCGTCGCCCCCGAATCGGGAGAGAACCTCTTTCGCTTCCTTCTCTCCGGTTGGACCGAGGAGGTCGAGCAGCGCACCGGCGAGCTCTTTCGACACCTTTGCCCCCTTCACCCTGTGTGGGAGAGCGAGGAGGATTCCCTCCTTCAATCCCTCCCGGTCGACCCGGGGAAGACCCCGGTAGGCCGCAGAGGCCCGGGCAACCCTC
>RFHC01000163.1 GCA_003696505.1 Deltaproteobacteria bacterium | reverse complement strand
GAGGGAGAGCGATGAAGTTCCGGGAAACCAGAATTTACCGCCTGCTTACGTCGACGAAAACGGCGGTGATCGTTCTCCTCGTCCTGGTCCTCTTCTTCCTCATCGGCACCGTCTTCCCCCAGGGAGCATCCGTTGAGGAATACGAAAAAGCAAAGGGGACTTTCCTCTTCGCGGCGCGCTATCTGGGCGTTCTCCACATTTTCTCGACGCCCCTCTTTTTCGCCGCCGCCCTCTTCCTCGGTCTCAACACCTTTTTCTGCACCCTCGAGCGCTTCAGGGGAATTCTCCGGAAGCGAGGGAACCCCTCGCCAGCGGGCGGGACCATTTTGCGTGAAGCCGAAGGATTCACCGCCGACGAAATCACGGAGATTCTTCATAAAGAGGGCCTCAGGCTGAGGAAGAAGGAGGAGAGGGAGGGGGAAATCCGACTGCACTTCCGGAGAGGCCCTTCGCTGGTGGGGCTTTCCGTCCTCTTCCACGGGCTCATCGTCCTCTCCATCGGAGCGTTTTTCCACACCTATCTCTTCTCGTACGAGAATTACCTCTCCCTTGGTCCGGGGGAGACGGCGGATGTGACGGTCCCGGCGGAAAAGGAACCGCTCTTCACCATCCGCCTCGACGATTTCCGCACCGTTTACGTGGACAATCCGGAAATCACGTTTCCCAGAGCCCCCCTCCTGAGAATCGCCTCCATCATCTCTCCAGACGAAGAGACGCGCTTCACCCTCCCGGAAGGGGCCGTCAGCGTGGACGACTGGATAAGCCGCGTCACGGTGCTCAGGAAGGGGGAAGAGGTGGCGCAGGCAGACGTCCTGGTGGGGCGCCCCCTCTCATACGGCGGGGTGAAGCTCTACCAGATGGGTTACGACCAGAAGATCACCTTGAGGGTCGGGAAGGAGAAATTATCCGTAGAACCGGGGAAACCTTTTTCGGTGGGGAAAGAGAAATTCG
This sequence comes from Deltaproteobacteria bacterium, assembly GCA_003696505.1. Classification (GTDB taxonomy): domain Bacteria; phylum Desulfobacterota; class Deferrimicrobia; order J040; family J040; genus J040. The sequence goes on along the minus strand of RFHC01000163.1, from coordinate 8,755 downwards.
TCGTCTCCGCTGCACGGCACGGGGAGTGGAGGCGCCTCGACGGGACGAAAGGGAAAGTAAAGCCTCACGTGACGCTCTACCGCGTGACGGGAAAAGGACGCTACGACAGGGAAAAAGTGACCCGTCTCTTCAAAGGGAAACCGGAAAAGGTGGGGAAGAATCGTTTCCTGTTCCAGGACTTCTCGGAAAAGTCTGTCTTCTCTTACCGTGTGGACCCGGCCGTCTCCTTCCTCTCCGTGGCCGCTTTCCTCATCAATCTCCTCATCTTCCTCCGCCTCGTCACCACCGAGGAAAGAGTGACGGTGACGGTAAAGGATGGAGAAGCCCCCCGGGCCTCCGCGCACACAAGGGGGGTTTTCGCCAGGCGAAAAAGCCTCGACCTTTCAGGATTGTTCTCGAGGAGATGAAAATCTCACTCCTCCAGGAGAGTTGAGACGTCAACCCTTTCGGAAAACTCGATTCCCAGAATGTATCCGGGGAAGTCGTCGGGCTTGTCGTACCAGACGACACGTCCGGGAATAACCACCGTCTCCCCCGACTCCTTCTCCACCTGAAGCTCCACCCTGTTCTTGTAGAGCATCAGGTCGTTGTACATGACGTGATAACCGCCGGGCCTGACGGTCCGGGCGACGACGGAGGCTCCCATCGTGGAAATGTCTCGTATCTTCACCTTCTCCCGGGGGGACCGGAGCGACCCGTCCTTCCCGGTGACGACGACGAGGTAGGCCGTCAGCCGGGCTTCTTTCCGTTCGTCTCTTCTCCTCTCCTCCACGAGACCCCCTCAGTTGACGCCGTTGCGCCTCTCCTCATCGAGGCGGCGGAGACCTTCCATGAGCATCTGCATCTCATCCATCATCACCGTCTGTGTCTTCGTCTTCACGCCGTGCTCGATTATGAACTCCCCTTCCGTCCAGCGGAGGATGTGGTAAAAGGCATCCTCACCGGTGAGGTCCCCGAACTCGCAGTGCTTCACCCTTCCGTTTTCAAAGAAAATTTTCGCTTCACCCTCCTTTCCCTTGATGGTAACCATTGCAGTTTTCAGACCAAGGTGGAGGGTCTGGACGATGTCGGGAATGCTCAGGTTTCTCAGGTCACCCAGAATGCCTGCCCTCTTGCCTCCCGTGGCTGCAATCTTCCTGCGCTGGTCCCGCCGGATGATGTTCCGGGCGCGGGCTGCAAGTTCTTTCATATCAATGGGTTTTACGAGATAATCCTCCGCTCCCAGGTGGAGGGCGTCCACCTTCAGGTTCACGTCGTCCCGGGCGGAAAGGAATATGACAGGAATCTCCTCAATGTCGCTGGACTCCTTCATCTTCTGGAAAACCTCAATCCCTGTCATGTCGGGCATGAGCACGTCCATGATTACAAGATCGTAATCTTCGTTTTTCAGAAGGTAGAGGGCATCTCCCCCCCTGTCAACGGCATCGACGTCAAACCCTTCGTTCGATAGTTTCAGTTTCAACAACGTGAGGTAATCCATCTCGTCGTCGACAACGAGGATGCGGGGGCGCGTCGTCAGCCCTCTGTAGAAGAATCGCTTCTCGATGACGCGGGTGAAGACCTCCACCACCTCCGGGTCAAATTGAGTTCCCACGTTGCGGTGGAGTTCCCTTATGGCGTCCTCCTTTGAGAGCGCTTTCCTGTAAGGCCTGTTCGCCGTCATCGCCGTGAAGGCGTCGACGACGGCGAGAATCCTCGCCCCGAGGGGGATTTCCCTTCCCTTGAGCCCCATGGGGTAACCGTTTCCGTCGTACCTCTCGTGGTGGTGCAGGATAATCGGCTTCACCTTCCAGGGGAACTCTATCGACTCAAGGATTTTCACGCCGTTTTCGCAGTGTCCCTTTATGCTGTTGTACTCCTTCTCCGTCAGGTCCTTCTTGTCAACGAGAATCTCCTTCTTGACACCTACCTTCCCGATGTCGTGGAGGAGAGAGGCGACAACGATTTCGTCCACCATCTCCGGCGGAAGGTTCATCTCCTCCGCCACCGCCTTCGCGTATTCCATCGTGATGTGAGAGTTGCCCCCGAAGAAGGGGTCATTCACCTCGAGGAGCCCCACGAGCACGTCGATGACGTCGATGAGACACTTTTTAAGCCCTTCATCCGACACCGGCACCCGGAGGGGGGCTTTCTCCTCCGAGATGGCGTGAGAGATGAGCTCGATGAGCTCCCTCTGGTCGATGATGTAGTCTGACGCCCCGAAACGAAGGACGTCCTCCGAACTCTTGATGACGGAAAAGTTGTTGACCACGATGACCCGGGTATCCGGGCTCATCCGGAGAATTTTCCTCTTCAGTTCGACGCCGGAGCAGTCCTGGAGGAAGGACTCGGCGATGACCAGGTCCACGTGAGCGTTGTTGATGATTTTCTGAGCTTCAGCACCCGTCGAGGCGAGGGAAACGGCAAAACCCGCATCTTCCACGATGGACGCCAGGGTGTCGCGGATGACGCTGTTGCCGTTGACGATGAGGACTTTCCTCTGCGCGACCACCTTTTTCTCCTCGGGACTCACGAAACAATCCTCCGGACGAAAGTGATTGCCTCCTCCGTTGAGGCAACCTCTCCCCTGAGGGCGGCCCGTTTCAACTCCTTCATGAAAGCCCTCACGTCTCCTCCTCGCTGCTTAACCTCGTCCACGACCCGGGCCGCATCCCACGGGAGGTTTTTTCCCGATACGATGTCCTTCCTTAAAGAATAATATTTTATCGCTTTTTTTACCATATTTTCTCCCTCCTTAACATCGTTCAAAACGAGGGTGTAAAGGAGGAAGAAGGGGAAATCCTCTCCCAGAAGGAGGAGCCCCTCAGCCAGAGCCTCATCATCGAAGCCGGGAGAAACTTCTCTCCTCCCCCTCTCGAGCTTCTCGAGGAACGACCTCCCGCCCTTTCCGAGAGAAAGCCCCTCGGCGAGCATCCAGGACGACTCCCGTCCTCCTCCCGACGAGAGGAGGGCGAGGAGGAGAACGAGTTCTTTCTTCATGAAGGAGCCGGGACCAGCCCCGCCGAGAAAGGGGGAGAGCAGGTCGTCCTTTGTCCAGGCCAGGTACCGGAATATCACCTCAGCGAAAAGGGACGCGTCCAGAGAGACCCGGAAATACCAGGAAAAGAGGATAGACAGTTCCCTCCTCGCCACGGCTTCCTCGAATCCGGCCCCCCTGAGGATTCCCTTTATCTCATCCCTCACCCTCTCCCGGTGAGGCCTGGGGCACTCCACGCACAAAGGGATGAGGGAAAGCGTCTCCGGATGAATCGAGAAGGAAAGTTCCGAGGCGAAGCGAAAGACGCGGAAAAAGCGGACGGGGTCTTCCACGAGATTTTCTCCGGAAACTGCCCGGATGACCCCCTCCCGGAGGTCCTCCCACCCCCCAAGCGGGTCGATGACGTCCTCCCTGGAAACTTCCCCCTTATCGAGATACCGGGAGAGGGGAATCGCCATGGCGTTTACCGTCAGGTCCCTCCTCTTCAGGTCCTCCACTATCTCCCCCGGCGCGACGGAGGAGACGTCCACGGTAAAGCCCCCGAGGACGACGCGGCGGAAGGGAAAATCCTTTCCCATCTGCACCGTTTTCCCCCCCAGCGTGGTGAGGATGCGCTCCGCGAAAGCCTCAGCGTCCCCTTCCACGGCCAGGTCGAGGTCCCTCGTCTCTCTTCCCAGGATGATGTCGCGGACGGCCCCTCCGACGAGGAAAACCGTTTCATCACCGGCTATCTCTTCTATCTCTGTCAGGAGATTTTCCATCTTCCTCCCTCTAAAAATTCTGGTTCATCCGGAAGTAGAAGTACGTCGTCGCACCGGCGAAGCGGTCCAGTTCGCGGGCGAACTGGAAGTTCAGTTTCACCGGCGCAATCCCGAGGAAATTCCCCTCGAAGAAGAGTCCCGTCCCTGCAGAGGAACGAAAACTCCTCCCCCTGACGTCGGAAAAGTCAGCGTAGTCGCCCACGCCGGCGTCGACGAAGAGGTGAAGGGCGAACCCGGAGAGGGAGAAGATTCCCCAGGGAAGGTCCACGTCCAGGTCCCTGCTCAGGTACCGACGAAATTCCGCCGTCCCCACGAGGAGAGAGTCCATCCTCGCATCCCCCGGCCTCAGTCCCCTGATGTGGTCCCTCCCTCCGAAGTCGAGACCCCGCGACGACGGGACGCTTCCGCCCGTTACGCCCCCGTCAACTTTCACCGCCACGGTGGTCATCCGGTCAAGCCGGAAGTACCGGACAATCCGTCCCTCGACGGACCAGAACGTCTTCCGTCCCCCCTTCCCGGAGAAACCGAGGCTTCCCGAGAGGGACCCGCCCGAATCTCCCGCGGGGAGGAAAGAGAGGTCGAAGGAGGTCTTCAGGAAACCCGCGCGGGCCTCGACGATGGTCGAATCCGACGGCTTGAGCGAAGAATCGTGGGTTCCCCTCAGCCCTAACTGAAGGTAATCCCCTCCCTCCTTCCCGATGGAGAGAGCCTTCAGGTAAGAGAGCTCGAGAGCGGAAGAATCGTTCGTCTTCTCCAGATAGACCTGAAAAGCCCGTTCCTTCTCGTATGCCCGCTGGAGGGTAACGAGAGCAGAGGCCGTCACGCTTCCCGTGTTGAAGTCGTAATTGAAGCGGGTGCTCTGGAGGAGGACCCTCAATGGACGCACCATGTAGTTGTTCGACCGGTCCACGTCGTCGTACCGGAGGTCCCGGTCGATGACAACGTTCTCCACTTTCTCATTTCCGAGTTTGAGCCGGAACCGCTTCTCCCTTTCAGAGGTGTCCCAGTGCAGACGCTTTTCGTCCCCGCCGGAAGTGAGGACGGTTACCTCCACCCCCTCCGGCGGCGCAACGGGAAGCCTGTCCTTCACGGTAATCTCCACATCCCCATCCTCCCCCGACACGCTTACAAGAGAAAAATCGCTCTCGGGGAAACCTTCCAGCGCCTCAACGTAGTCGTCGGCGAAGCCCCGCTCCCCGAGAGAGGCGAGGAGAGACTTTCCCTCAAAGTACTCGCCGAGAATCTCCCCCGCGGGGAAGGGAGAAAACCGCGAGAGAAAGAGGCGCAGGACAGAATCGCCGGTTATCCTCCTCTCCTTCGGAGAGGGGAAATCTTCTCCGGGGACGCCGAAGCGGTAAACGGTCCGGATGTACTCCCTGGAGAAGGGGAGGTCGCGTTCGTAATAGATTCTGTCAAAGGTGGGAATGAACGTGAAAGGGCTCACCGTCTTCCTCACGTCCCTCGTTTTCACCGCGACGAACTCGCGGTATTCCAGGGAGAGGAGGCCGCCGGCGAACTCCGCCTCGGCCATCGCGCGCGTCGACTTCTCGCGGAGGAGGGAAGCCGCCACGAACCCGAGGAAGGCGTCCGCCAGAACCTTCGCGTTCTGGGGCTGGAAGAGGGAGATGGAGTCGAAAATCCTGTCGGAGACGATGACCCCGTAACCGGTGAAGAAAGCCACCCTCCTCCTCAGGGGGGCTTCCACCACGCAGGCCCGTCTCAGGAGGGGAAGGAGAGCGGGATGTCTCTCCCGGAGAAATCCCGCAACGCCCCTGAGCGTCTCCTCTATCCTCTCCACCTGCCTGGCGGAAAGGCGCTCCCGGAAGAGAGGAATCCTCACCCCCCGCCCGTCCAGGGCGGACACGTCGTAGGGCACGACGAACAGGCCCAGGTCGCGGAGGTTCGCTCCCGAGGAAAACCGGACCCCGTCCCCCTCCGCTGAAACGGAGTCTGACGGGAAAAGACGCGTCCCACCTCTTAGGATGCTCCCCCGGACGTGGACGACGACGCCTCCTTCCTCCTTCACGGGAAGGGAGTCGTGCCCCTCGAAGTAGGGGAGAGGGACGAACCCGCCGAGGAGGTAGAAGTTTCCCCGAACCGACGAAAAGGCGGAAAAGACGTTTGGGACGGTTTCGGAGAACTCGATCCTCACCCTCCTCCTTTCTCCCGGGAGGAGAGGTCTTTTCAATCTCGCGCGGATGAGAGGCCCCTTCCCGAGGGGAGAGAGGGGTTCTCCGTCTGCCGTGATGGAAACAATCTCCATCGCCCCTTCCCTCAGGGTCTTCCCCTCCACATCCTCCCGGTACAGGCGGTCCACAAATTCCCGGGAAAAGTGCCTCGGATAGAGGAGGAGCGGGAGCGATTCGATTTCGGAGGAGGTGTCATTTTCGAGAACGAAGACAAGGACTCCCTCAATCCTCCCCCCCTCTTCCGACAGGTTGAGCCAGACCTCTTTCTCCTTTATGCCGCACTCTCCTCTCCGGGGGAAAAAGAGAAAAGAAAAAATGAGGCAGGCAGCGAGGAGTGCCCCCCTCGCCGCCCTCCTCCGTCCTTTACTCATTCTCACGAATGTCCTGGCCGGTCATCTCCGGTGGAATCGGAATCCCGAGAATATTTAACATCGTGGGAGCGATGTCCTCAAGAGCCCTGTCCTCCTTGAGCCTCCCCTTCCACTCCGGGTCCGCGACGATGAAGGGGACAGGGTTCGTCGTGTGTGCCGTGTGAGGTTGACCCGTCTCCGGATCGACCATGATTTCGGCGTTCCCGTGATCCGCCGTTATGAGGGCAACCCCTCCGAGAGCGTGGACGCAGGTGACGACCTTTTCGAGGTTTCTGTCCACGGCCTCGATGGCTTTCACCGCCGCCTCGAGCACGCCCGTGTGCCCCACCATGTCGGGATTGGCGAAGTTGAGAATCATCACGTCCACCTCACCCGACTTCAATTCCGATACCGCCCTGTCCGCCACCTCGTATGCGCTCATTTCCGGCTTCAGGTCGTAGGTGGGCACGGATGGTGATGGAATGAGAATCCTCCTCTCATGCTCGAAGACCTTCTCCTCTCCCCCGTTGAAGAAGTAAGTCACGTGGGCGTACTTTTCCGTCTCGGCGATGCGGAGGTTTCTTATCCCGTGCTTTGCGAAGACCTCCGCCAGGATATTCTTCATCGAGTGAGGGGGAAAGGCGACGGGCAGGTCGAAAGTCTCGTCGTAGAGCGTCATGCACGCGTAGGCCGGTTCGAGGAACTCCCCCCTGTCGAAGCGGTCAAACCGGGGAAGCGCGAGAGCCCTCGTCAGCTGCCTCGCTCTGTCCGCCCGGAAGTTGAAGAAGATGACCGAGTCGTTCTTCTCTATCGTCCCGACGGGCGCGCCGTCCCTGACGATGACGACGGGCTCGGCGAATTCGTCCGTCACGTCCTCCTCGTACGAGTCGAGGACGGCCCGCACCGGGTCCTCCGCCCTCCGGCCCTCTCCGAAGACGATGGCGCGATATGCCCTCTCCGTCCTCTCCCACCTGTTGTCGCGGTCCATTCCGTAGTAGCGTCCCATGACCGTCGCCACCTGGCCCGCGCCGATGCGGCGGAGTTCCTCGAGGAGTTCCTCGAGGTAACCGGCGCCGCTCCTCGGAGGAGTGTCCCGCCCGTCCAGGAGGGCGTGAATGAATATCCTCTCCACACCGACGTCCCTCGCCATCCTCACGAGGGCATAGAGGTGGGTGTTCATGCTGTGAACGCCACCGTCGGAGACGAGACCGATGAGATGGAGAGCCTTCCTCCGGTCCCGCGCCTTCTGCATGACGTCGAGGAATACGGGGTTCCGGAAAAACTCGCCCGTCTCAATTGCCTTGTTGATGCGAACGATTTCCTGGTACACGACGCGGCCGGCGCCGATGTTCAGGTGGCCCACTTCCGAATTCCCCATCTGCCCGGCAGGGAGACCGACCCTCTCCTCGGACGCGTGGATAAGGGTGTGGGGGAAGCGCTCCACGAGCGAATCGTAGAAGGGAGTGTTCGCCAGTCTTATGGCGTTCGTGTCACCGTCTTCTCTGAACCCCCACCCGTCGAGCACGATGAGAGCGAGGAGCCTTTTCTTCACCGTTTACCCCTTATTGAGAATTATTTCTTTTTAACATTATAAAACACATCCCAGCCGGGATAGCGTCCCGCCTTCCCGAGTTCCTCCTCTATCCTCAGGAGCTGGTTGTATTTGCAGATCCGGTCGGTCCTGCAGACGGACCCCGTCTTAATCTGTCCCGTGTTCATGGCCACGACGAAGTCGGCGATCGTCGTGTCTTCCGTTTCACCGGAGCGGTGGGAAACGACAGACGTGTAGCCCGATACCTTCGCCAGGTTCACCGTTTCAATCGTCTCCGTGAGCGTGCCTATCTGGTTCAGTTTGATGAGGATTGAATTCGCCACGCCCTGCTTAATCCCCTTCGCGAGAATCTCCGGATTCGTGACGAAAATGTCGTCTCCCACGAGCTGAACTTTGCTCCCCAGCGCCTCGGTCATGAGCTTCCACCCCTTCCAGTCATCCTCGGCGAATCCGTCCTCGATGGAGACGATGGGGTAGTTCTTCACCAGTTTCTCGTAGAAGGCGACCATCTCCTCAGCGCCGCGGACCGACCCGTCCGACTTCTTGAAAACGTACTTCTTCTTCTCGTAGAACTCGGAAGCCGCCGCGTCCAGCGCCAGGGCGATGTCCTTCCCCGCCCTGTAACCGGCCTTCTCTATCGCCTCGACAATAACGTCGAGTGCCTCCTCGTTTGATTTCAGATTCGGGGCAAACCCTCCCTCGTCGCCGACGGAGGTGGAGTAGCCCTTTGACTTGAGGATTTTCTTCAGGGTGTGGAACGTCTCCGCGCCCATCTGAAGAGCCTCGGCGAAGCTCTTTGCCCCCAGCGGCATGATCATGAATTCCTGGATGTCCACGTTGTTGTCGGCGTGGGCACCGCCGTTTAAGATGTTCATCATCGGCACGGGGAGCGTGCAGGCGTAGACGCCGCCCAGGTACTGATAGAG
>RFHC01000162.1 GCA_003696505.1 Deltaproteobacteria bacterium | reverse complement strand
GGTTATGGCCCTTCGGGAGAGCGGAGAGGAATCGCTCGTTGAGAAGCTGGTGGAGGCGTTTCCCGGGGTGATGAAACAGGCCAGCCCATACATTACCACTGCCGAGAGTGGAATCTACTCCATCGAGTCGTGGGGCATTCCCTTCAGGAGTCAGACGGCCTTCGTCATCAGGACTTCGGTGCGAGTTCAGGAGGGGGGCTCGTTCACCTACCTCTCATACAAGAGTCCTGCTGAGATAGTGCCGGTGGAAGGAAACGGTGAAACGGGGAGGACGCAGTGAGGGGGAAGAAGGTGACTCCGCCAGTGGTCTGGTCTTTCCTCACCGGCAGGTCTCTCGCCGACTACCTCGTCCCCAGGAGGTGCCTCACTGTTTTCCCCGGAAGTGAATCCGTTTCCCTCTTCTCCCTGACCCTGCGGGGCGGAAGGTTCATCGGCGAGAAATTTCTCGAGGAGAAACTGGGGGGAGACCCGCTATCACGGCCGGCTGAGGCCTCCGACGCTGTCTTGAAGATGCTCTCGCTTTCCGGCATCCGGGAGCGGGAGGTGAGCGTTGCCCTTGCCGGGAAAGATGTCATCGTGAGAAGGGCGAGTTTCCCCGCGTCGGTGAGGGAGAACCTCGCGGATGCAGTCTATTACGAGCTCGACCGCCTCACGCCCCTCAGGCCGGAGGAGCTTTACTACGGCTATCTCGTCACCGACGGTGGGGGGGAAACGTGCGACGTTCTCATCTGCGCTGTCAGGCGCGGCAGGGTTGAACCTTTTCTTGAAGAGCTTAAATCCCGGGGGGTAATCGTTTCCCGCGTCTCGCCTGCTCTGGTCTCTCTCGGAATGACAGCCAGACTCGCGGGGAAAACGGGGAAACTCCTTTTCCTCGAAGGGCGCGGCGATTATGTCGACGGGGCCCTCGTCCAGGGAGGGAAGGTTATCGCGGCAGGCTCCTGGTCTCCTCAGGAGGGGGATTCAGGAGAGTTTATCTGGGGGCTCGTCGAAGGGGCCGGGGGGGAGAAACCGCTGCTCTGTCTCTCGTGGCCCGGTGAAATTACGTCTGCGGTAAGGGAGGAGGTGGAGAAAAGGGGTATCCCCTTTGAGGACTACTCCTCCCCGCTGGCGAATCCGGACGGCGGGAGGGGAGTCCCGCCTTCCCTTCTCGGTTCTTCAGCGGAGACTCTGCTGGGGGAAGGGATTGACCTTCTCGGGAAGAGGAGGGAGGAGAAAAATACTGCCTCCCTCATCTTATCGGCACTCCTGACCGCTGCGCTCATCCTTTCTCTCTTTCTCGGTTTCCGGAAGCCGATTGAGTTTGAAAAGAGGGTCATTGCCCGGCTGGACGCGAGGATACGGGAGAACGAGAAAGCCGTGACCCGCGTCCTGGAGATGGAGAAGGAGGCCTCGCGGATAAGGGAGCGGATTGAGACGGTAGAGGGGTTTAAGACCTCTTCTCCCCTCACGCTCGTCCTCCTGAGAGAAGTGACGGCTGCCCTTCCGGAGACGTCGTGGGTGACGCGCTTTTTCGTGACAGGGAACACCGTCGAAATTCAGGGAGAGGCGGAGTCCGCGGCAGGAGTCATTTCTGCCCTGGAAAAATCTCCCTTTTTCCGAAAAGTGGAGTACCAGACGCCCACCTTCAGGGACCAGAGGACCGGGAGGGAGAGATTCAACATACGAATGGAAATAGAGGGGAGGGAGGGGTCGTGAGTCGAAGGAGTATCCTGCCCTATGCACTCCCCGTCGCCGTTTTTCTCCTCTTACTTCTCGTCTATCAGTACGGAGCGAGGGGCTTGAGTGCCGGAGGAGATTCCCTCCGTCAGGAGAAGGAGATGAAATTGAGGACCCTCAGGAAGCAGATGGCACTCCTGGCCCGGGAAAAGCTCCTCGAGGAAGAGCTGGGCAGGTTGAAGATTCTCGAGAAGGCGACCAGGACGAGGCTCCTCTCCGGAGAGACCTTCTCTCTTGCAGCTGCGAACCTCCTCAAAATGGTGAAGGAAAACATCACCTCCCTGGGGGGGAGAGTGACGAGTGAACGCGTGGAAAAGCCCGAGGAGAAGGGGCCCTTCACCGTCGTCCAGGTGGGGATTGACGCAGTCGTGCCTGACGCGAAGGCTCTGCGGGACCTCCTCTACTCGCTTGAAACCCGGACTCCCTACATCGTCATCCGGTCTCTCGACGTGCGCATTGCAGACTACCGTGCTCCCCGGGAATTGATTGTGAAGATGAGACTCTCCGGGCTGATGGGATAGAAGCTATGAGCCTGATTCACCGAATTCTCAAAATGGTCACGCCCCTCAATGTTCTCCTCTTCCTTCTCTTCCTCCTCTCCCTCGTCGTTTATCGGGAGAGGCCGGCAGATATTCCCTCTGTGGAGGTGGAAACGGAGAAAGCCCCTGCGAAACTCATGGAGGAGGCTGTTCCTGCCGGCGGGCGAATTTCACTGAAAGATTTTGATGTCATCGTGGAAAAGAATCCTTTCCATCCCGAGAGGAAGATTCCGACGGTTGAAGAGAAAAAAGCGGTTTTCACCCCCCCTCCTCCTCCCCCTCAGTTCGTCCTGTACGGCACTCTCATATCCGGGACCGAGAAAATTGCCATTATGGAGGACAGGCGTTCACCCGTCATCCTGAGGTCGGGGAGGAAAAAAGTGAGCGTCCTCACCGTCGGGGAGGAATTGAGCGGGTACAGGGTCGTTGACATACTCCCGGAAAAAGTTGTCATGGAAAAGGGCGGGGAGAAGGTGGAGGTCCCTCTCCTCGTTCCCGGGAAAACGGGCGTGACGTTGCCGGGGGTTTCAGGGGGCAAGAGACCTGTCC
>RFHC01000161.1 GCA_003696505.1 Deltaproteobacteria bacterium | reverse complement strand
GGCATGACCACAGTAACGGGAATTTCGAGAACGGCTCCCACCATGGCGAGGCCGATTCCCGTGTTCCCGCTCGTCGGTTCGAGAATCCTCTTCCCTGGCGTCAGTTCGCCCCTCTCAATTGCGCCCTTTATCATCCAGTAGGCAATTCTGTCCTTGACGCTCCCACCCGGGTTCAACCCCTCCAGTTTCACTGCCAGAGTGACGTTCGGGTTCGGGTTGAGCCTGTTCACCCTGACAAGGGGCGTCCTGCCGATAGCCTCCAGAACGTTCGCAAACATCTAACTCCTCCAATCTCACCGGCTCTGGGCTTTCCCCGTTCCGGACCTTCCATCCCGCCTGGGGACGGGGATGTACTCGACGCTGGGGACGTGCTTGACCGGTTGAGGGTAAAGTTCCATCAAATTGAGCACCGACTCGGGCATTTCCGTTGAGACACGGAGACCGAGGCGCTGGGCCTCCTCGAAGGTGATGGCGTAGTCGTGAGTCCACCTCCCCTCGGACAAAATCGTGGAAATCTCCTCCGCCTTTTCCTCCGGATAGTGTTTGAGAAGGATCTCCTTCAGAGAATCCTTCACCTGACGGATAGCCTTCTCCGCCTGGTCTGCGAGGATAAGGGTCTGATCGTCTATTTCCTCAACGGGTTTCGTCTTCACGACCTTGAGGATTGACGCGGCAGGCATGTTTCCCAGCTGAGGGTCGACGGGGCCGAGGACGGAATGCTCGCACATGACGATTTCGTCCGCAGCCAGCGCGATGATGGTGCCGCCCGACATGGCGTAGTGCGGGACGAAGACGGTCACCTTTCCCTTGTGCCTCGCGAGAGCCCGGGCAATCTGGAAAGAAGCCAGGGCAAGGCCACCCGGCGTATGGAGGATAAGGTCGATGGGTGTATCAGGGGAGGTGAGGTGAACCGCCCGAATCACCTCTTCGGCATCGTGGACGTCGATGTAGCGAAAAACGGGGAAACCGAAGAGAGACATCGTCTCCATCCGGTGGATGAGGAGGATGACGCGCGACCCCCTTTCCTTTTCTATCTTCTCCAGGAGCTTCTTCCTCGCCGATTCGAGCATCGACTTTCGAAAGAGGGGCTGGAGAGCGAAGAACATGAGGAAAAGCCAGAAAATGTCCTGTATCCCCATTCCATCCTCCCGGGCTTTTCCGTTGATTTTACCACCCCCGCCATCCCCCGTTAACCGGGAAGTAATTTTCAGAACAGGTGCCATTTACAATTACTCTCATTTATATCACTATAATTGCGAGGGCATTCGTCTATAATAGAGAAACCCCTTCAGAAAGCGGCGGGAGATGACGACGAAGTTATTTTCACCCACCCTCCTCATTCTTTCCCCCGAGGGAAACGTGAGAGGAATGACGGGGCCGCCCCTCAAGGTGAGTCCCGGGAAGGAACCCCTTCAGGGAAAGCCCTTCACTCACTTCCTCTCTCCCGAAGACATGGAAACCTGGGATAGGGAGAGGGAAAGGGTAATCAGTTCCGCACAGGAGAAGACCCTCACCCTCAGGGTGATAACGCCTGAAGGACCCATCCCCTACCTCGCCTCGCTGAGGGCAGTGGAGAAGGAGGGTGAGGTGGTAGCTCTCGTCTGCGCTCTCGACTCGATGAAAAAGGAGAGCGAGAGGCAAAAGGAAATTATCACCACCCTCTCTTCTCTGGAAATCGGGAAAGAGTTCGTGGAAAAACTCCTCCGTGCGGGAAAAACCTCTCTCACAGTCAGGAACATGTCCTTCTCCTTCGGGAGGATGTTCCAGGGGAAGAGGGCATCGGCCGGGCTCGTCCGGAACGGGAACCTCCTCTACCGGGAACTGGCGGAGGTGGAATCGGGGAGGCTCTACTCTCTCTTCCTCAACGTTCCCGTTGATGAGGTGCTCTCCATTTTCGGCGACGACCCGAAACCGCTTTTCACGGAAAACCTGGAAGAGGACCCCCTATACCGGCGGGAACTTCGAGAGGTAGTCACATGCCAGAACGCCGTCCTCATTCCCCTTTTCTCCGGCGAGGGGGAACTAAAGGGAATAGTCCACGTTTACGACCTGCCTTCTCCGCCGTCGAAGGAACTTCAGCGGCTTGCGCCCCTCACCGCACATCTCTACTCCCTCATCCTCGAACATTCCGACATCGAGGAGAGGCTCACGGAAAAGAAGAAGGACCTTCAGAGAATCACGCGAGGAATGGCGGACGTCTACGACATCCTCCGCCCCTCGACCCCGGAAAACGGCGACCCCTCCCTGTACCTGAACAGGAAAATCGAGGAACTCGAGAGAATAATCACCGGCCTCGCTCACTTCATGAACAACCACCTGGCCGCCATCACGGGATACTGTGAACTTCTGAAGGTCAGGTATTCCGATCACAGCGAGCTGGTCACCCGGATGGATGCCATTCTGAAAGTGGCAGACAGGTCCTCTCTCATGGTGAAAAAGCTCCTCTCCTACGGGAGGAAGTACGCCTTCACCCCCACGCGGGTCAACGTGAACGAATTCCTCGAAGAGGTCATCCCGAAACTCAAGGAGCAGGCAGGTGAGAAGTTTACGGTGAAGCTCGAAAAGGGAGGGGTCTTCTCGAAAACTCTCCTCGATACGGCCCTGGTCGAGAGGGGTCTGACCTATCTCCTGGAGAACTCCGTGGAAGCGTGCGGCGATTCTGGTTCAATCGTCATCTCGACAAGCGAAAAGCTCCTCTCCCCCGACGACGTGAAGGAAAAGCCGGGACTCAAGCCGGGGAGATACGTCATCGTGAAGTTCTCTGACGACGGTCCCGGATTCTCCCCGGAACTGAAAGACGACATTTTCCTCCCCTTTTTCACGACGAGGGAGGAGCGAGGCGCGATGGGGCTCGGCCTCTCCGCCCTGTACGGTATCGTCAAACAACACGGAGGATACATCGAAGCCGAGAGCATCCCCGGGAAAGGGGCAACATTTACCCTCTATTTCCCCGTATCACCTCAGTGAATGAGCTTCCCGATCCTTCCCCACCGGATTCTCCCCGGGAGCTTCCAGAATTCATACCAGCGACTGTCGGGGTCGTTCTTTATGGAGAAGTAAATGATGAACGCCTTCCCGAGCACGTCAGATTCGTCCACGCATCCCCAGAAGCGGGAATCGTAACTCCTGTCGCGGTTGTCTCCCATGACGAAGAGTTTCCCCTGAGGCACCGTGAAAGGCCCGAAGTCGTCCCGCCTGGGGATGTACGTGGAGGGTTCCACGTGCCGAACATACGGCTCCTCCTGGGGGACGCCGTTGACGTAGAGGACCTTGTCCCGCACCTCGATGACGTCACCTCCGACGCCCACCACTCTCTTGATGAAATCCTTGGACCTGTCCTCGGGAAAGATGAAGACGATGATGTCTCCCCGCTTCGGCGAGGTGAACTTCAAAATTCTTTTCCTGAGAAAGGGAACCCTGAAGCCGTAAATAAATTTATTCACGAAAATGTGGTCACCCACGAGAAGCGTTGGTTCCATGGAGCCTGAGGGGATCTTGAAGGCCTGGATGATAAACGTCCGAATGAACAGAGCAATGATGACGGCGATAACGAGAGCTTCCAGGTATTCCCGGAAAAGGCTCTTCTTCCTGACCTGCTCTCCCTCCCTTCCTTCTACCTCCCGGACGACTTCTCCTCTTTTCTCCATCTCCTCATTCCTTTATCTTCAGTATTGCGAGAAACGCTTCCTGGGGAATCTCCACCGTCCCCACCTGTTTCATTCTCTTTTTCCCCTCTTTCTGCTTCTCGAGGAGTTTCTTTTTCCTTGTTACGTCTCCTCCGTAGCACTTCGCAAGGACGTTTTTCCTCAAGGGGCGGACCGTCTCCCGCGCAATGACCTTAGAGCCGATGGCGGCCTGGATAACCACTTCGAAGAGCTGGCGGGGAATGATTTCCTTCAGCTTCTGCGTCAGCTCCCTTCCCCGATAATACGCCTTTGTCCTGTGGACGATTGTTGAGAGAGCGTCCACCTTCTCCTTGTTGATGAGGATGTCCAGAAGAACCAGGTCCGACTCCTCGTATCCCCGAAATTCGTAGTCCAGCGACGCGTATCCGCGGGAAACCGTCTTGAGTCTGTCGTAGAAGTCGAGAACGATCTCGTTCAGGGGGAGGTCATACGTGAGGATGACCCTGTTTCCCGTTACGAACTTCAGGTCTCTCTGGACTCCTCTCCTCTCCTCGCAGAGTTTGAGGACAGGGCCGAGATATTCCCCGGGGAGGTGTATCGTTGCGGTGATGATCGGTTCTTCCATGTGGTCTATCTCTCCGGGGGGAGGAACCTGAGAAGGGCTGTCGATTTCGAGAACCTCGCCCGTCTTCTTGACGACCCGGTACCTCACTGTCGGCGCCGTCGTAATCAGCTCGAGTCCAAACTCCCTTTCCAGCCTCTCCTGAACGATCTCCATG
>RFHC01000160.1 GCA_003696505.1 Deltaproteobacteria bacterium | reverse complement strand
CAGTTCTTTATCTAAAATTGAACCCGTTCATTCAGATGGTGGAGGGGGGAGGATTCGAACCTCCGAAGGCTGAGCCAGCAGATTTACAGTCTGCCCCCTTTGGCCACTCGGGAACCCCTCCGTGTCCTGTGTCACGATTGGAGCCGGCGAAGGGATTTGAACCCCCAACCAGCTGATTACAAATCAGCCGCTCTACCATTGAGCTACGCCGGCAGCGGTTTCCAGAATGCTAAATTACACTATAACTCTCTGCTTTTGTCAACGGGAAATTGACGGACCCCTCTTCCCGACCTTCTTCTTGTATACATTATAAAACAAAATACCCGCTGCAACGCTCACGTTGAGGGAGTCCGCCTCTTCAACCATCGGAATCCTGAGGAAAAAATCGCACCTCTTCCTCACCCCTTCCCTCATCCCCTCCCCCTCGCTGCCGAGGACGATGATTACTTTTCCTGAAAAATCCATTCTCTCCGGGTCTTCCCCCCCTCGCGACTCAGCCCCGTAAACCCAGTATCCATCCTCCTTCATCCTGTCGAGCGCACGTGCCAGGTTCGTTACCTGAACGACGGGAATACGGGCAACGGTCCCTGCCGAAGCTCTGATGACGGATTCGGTGATACCCGCGGCCCTTACCTTCTGTATGACGAGGAAAGACGCACCGAAACAGAAAGCGCTCCTCACAACGGCGCCGAGATTTTGAGGGTCGAACACCCGGTCGAGGGCAACGGCATAGATGTCGCCCTGGCTTCTCCCCTGAAGCAGGTCCTCCAGGTCCCAGGTGACGAATCTCGGGAGAGTGGCGAGAATTCCGCCTCTGACATCCTTCCCGGAAGAGAGCGCTTTCAAATCTTCTCTGGATACCTCTCGAAGGGGGACCTTCCTTTCCCTGGCGAGGTGGGGAATGTCGCCCCTCTTTTCCGGAGAGAGGTCCCTCGCGAGATATATGGCCCCGAGCTTCTGATAGGGGGACAGGAGAAACTCCCGGATGACCTTTTTCCCGGTTACGAGCATCACGGGCGGGGGAAAGGAATGCTTCCGAGCTGGTCGAGACGCTCCCGCAGGTTGCCGGCTGCGGTGAGCGACCTTCCCATGACGATGTAATCCGCCCCTGCAGCAATCGCTTCTTCCGGAGTGGAAACCCGCTTCTGGTCTCCTGCCGCATCCTCGCTGAAACGAATTCCCGGCGTAACGGCAATAAATGTCCCGTTCAGGTTGTTCTTCAAATAACCCACCTCGAGGGGAGAGCACACGATTCCGTCCGCCCCTGCAGTGAGGGATATCTCAGACAGGTTCTTCACGATGGAAACGGTATCGAGGGAATACCCGAAGCTCACCAGGTCCTCGTGAGAGAGGCTGGTCAGAATCGTGACGGCAACTATTATCATGTCCGCATCCCCCGCACCCTCGCGCGCGGCTCGTATCATATCCCCCCCTCCCGTGGCGTGGACCGTAATCATGTCCACCCCGAGACGGGAGATGGCACGGACCGCACCTTTCACGGTGTTCGGGATATCGTGGAGTTTCAGGTCGAGGAAGACCTTTTTGCCCCTCTCTTTGAGTTTCCTCACGATGCTTTCTCCCTCGCTCAGGTAGAGCTGGAGTCCCACCTTGTACCAGGTAAGCCTCCCGCCGGCTTCGTCAACGAACCTGAGGGCGCTTTCCCCGTCGGGGAAATCGAGGGCAACGATTACTCTTTCCAGAATCCCTGACACCGAACGTATTCCTCCCTGATTGCCTCTACGATGCGCTCCACCGCTTCTTCCACGGGGACGTCTACCGTCTCCCCCGTTTCCCTTTTCCGCACCTCCACCATCCCCTTCTCCGCCTTTTTCTCCCCGATTGTGACGCGGAAGGGAATCCCGATGAGGTCGGCGTCTTTGAACTTGATTCCCGGTCTCTCCTCCCTGTCGTCGTAGAGGACTTCCACTCCCCTCTTTTGGAGTGCTTCGTAGAGATTTTCGGCAACTTCCCTCACCCTCTCGTGCTTCATGTTGAGCGGGAGGACGATGACCTCGAAGGGGGCTATGGTGATGGGGAAGATAATACCGTCGTCGTCGTGATTCTGCTCGATAGCGGCGGCGACGGTCCGGCCGACGCCGATACCGTAGCAGCCCATTACCATGAACTTCTCCCTGCCGTCCCTGTCGAGGAAGACGGCGTTCATCGCTTCGCTGTACTTCGTGCCGAGTTTGAAAATGTGACCCACCTCGATTCCGCGCGTAATGGAAATAGCCGAGCCGCACCTGGGGCAGGGATCTGTCTCCTCGATGAGCCTGAAGTCCGAAACTGCCTGCGGGGCGAAGTCCCTCCCGGGGACGACGTGAACAAGATGGTAATCGTCCCTGTTCGCCCCCGTCACCCCATCCTGAATCTCGAGGACAGAGAAGTCCGCCAGGACGGGGACCGAAAGCCCCAGGGGTCCGGCGAAACCGGTCGAAGCACCCGTCACACTCCTCACGACCTCATCGGGGGCAAGCTCAATCCAGGAAGCACCCAGGTGATTTTTCACCTTCACCTCGTTTATCGTCCGGTCTCCCCGCGCGGCAACGACCACCTCTCCCTTGTCCGTCGTGAAGACGAGCGTTTTTATCAGCCTGTCCGGGGTCACTCCGAGGAAGGAGGAGACTTCCTCTATCGTGCGGGCGCCGGGGGTGTGGACCTCCTCGGGACGGGGTATTCCATCTCCGGAAGGGAAGGGAATTTCCTTTCCCGCCACCTCGGCCAGTTCGCGATTCGCCCCGTAGCCGCAGGATGAACAGGTCACCACTTCCGCCTCTCCCGACTCCGCGAGGACCATGAACTCGTGGGAGCTCGTCCCGCCGATAGCACCGGTATCCGCTTCGACGGCGACAAACTTCAGGCCCATCCTGCTGAAAATCCTCGAGTATGCCTCGTACATTGCCTGATAACTCCTCTCGGCACCCTCGTCGTCGGCGTCGAAGGAATAAGCGTCCTTCATGATGAACTCTCTCCCCCTCATGAGGCCGAATCGGGGGCGAATCTCGTCCCGAAACTTCGTCTGTATCTGATAGAGGTTGAGCGGGAGCTGGCGGTAGGAGCGAACCTCTTTCCGAACGATGTCCGTGACGATTTCCTCGTGAGTGGGACCGAGACAAAACTCCCGGCCACCCCTGTCCTTGAACCTGAGGAGCTCCTTCCCGTAAACGTCCCACCTCCCCGACTCTTTCCAGAGTTCGGCGGGAAGGACCATGGGCATGAGAATCTCTATCGCCCCCGCCCGGTTCATCTCTTCCCGAATGATGTTTTCCACCTTCCGGATGACTCTGAGTCCTAAGGGAAGGTAGTTGTAGATTCCCGCAGCGAGTTTCCTTATCATTCCGGCCCTTATGAGGAGCCGGTGGCTCACCGTCTCCGCATCTGAAGGATTTTCCCTGACGGTGGGGATCAGGTACCTGGATACGCGCATCTCATCCTCCTTCCCGTGATTCCCGAATAAGGTCGAAAACCTCGCCCACCAGCTCGTCGACGATTTCCCATTCCCGGACCTTTTTTATAATCTCTCCCCGACGGAAAATCAAACCGACTCCTTTCCCGCACGCCACCCCGACGTCCGCTTCCCGCGCCTCGCCGGGACCGTTCACGACGCAACCCATGACCGCAACGGTCAAACTCTCCCTTACCTCTCCGAGGCGCCTCTCCACCTCCTCGACGATGGGAAGAATATCCACCTCTATCCTGCCGCAGGTGGGGCAGGAAATTATTTCAACTCCTCTTCGCCTCAACCCGAGAGAGCGGAGAATCTCGAATCCCACCCGCACCTCCTCCTCGGGAGGCCCCGTCAGAGAGACGCGGATAGTGTCGCCGATTCCCTCGTGGAGGATGATACCGATCCCCACGGCGGACCGGACCGTCCCTGACCGGACCGTCCCCGCCTCGGTTATCCCGACGTGGAGGGGGTAGGGATACTTTGAGGAAAAGAGTTCATAGGCGCGGACAGTCGTCACAACGTCCGAGGCTTTCAGAGAGACCTTGATATCCCTGAAGTCCCTCTCCTCGAAAAACTCGACATGCCTTCTCGCCGACTCCACGAGAGCCTCTGCCGAGGGCTTTCCGTATGCCTCAAGGATATCCCTCTCGAGAGAACCGGCGTTCACCCCGATTCTTACGGGAATCCCCCTTCCCCTGGCCGCCCTTATGACCTCTTCAACCTTCCATCGGTCGCCGATGTTTCCCGGATTGATTCTCACGCAGTCCGCTCCGGCCTCAATGGCTCCGACGGCAAGCCTGTAGTGAAAGTGGATATCTGCGACGACAGGAAGGGGGGATGACCTCTTTATCTCCCGGAACGCTCGAAGCGCTTCCTCATCGGGGATAGCAACACGGACGATCTCGCAGCCGACCCGGGCAAGAGAATCAATCTGTTCGAGCGTGGCGGAAACGTCGCGGGTATCCGTCTTCGTCATCGACTGGACGGAAACCGGTGCGCCCCCTCCAACGGGGACACCGCCGATGACTATCCTCCTCGTCTTTTCCCGGGGTGTGAGTTCCCTCTCCACTCACCCTCACTCCGACGAAGGAGGCGTCTTCTTCTCCCCGCCCTCGCTCTGAAGGAAAGACTTGAATATCTCGATGGGCACGGGGAGGATGACTGTCATGTTCTTTTCCGAAGCCACCTCCGTCACGGTCTGCAGGAATCGAAGCTGTATAGCGACGGGGTTCTGGCTGATGACGCTGGATGCTTCGAAAAGCTTCTGTGAAGCCTGGAATTCCCCTTCCGCAGCGATGACCTTCGCCCTCCGCTCTCTCTCCGCCTCCGCCTGCTTCGCCATCGCTCTCTGCATCTCCTGAGGGAGGTCGATGTGCTTCACCTCAACCATCGTCACCTTCACTCCCCAGGGGTCTGTGTGCTTGTCGAGAATCTCCTGAAGTTCCGTGTTTATCTTCTCCCTCTCGGAAAGAAGTTCGTCAAGTTCCGCCTGTCCACAGACGCTCCTCAGAGTCGTCTGGGCAAGCTGGGACGTGGCGTAGAGGTAATTCTCCACGCTGATAACGGCTTTCACCGAGTCCATCACCCGGAAATAGACGACTGCGTTCACCTTTACCGACACGTTGTCCTTCGTGATGATGTCCTGCGGGGGGACGTCCATCGTGACGAGCCTCAGGTCCACTTTCACGAGTTTATCGATGAAAGGGATTATGATGATAAGACCGGGGCCTTTCTCCCCGATGACGCGCCCGAGGCGGAAAACAACGCCCCTCTCGTACTCCTTGAGAATCTTTATCGCTGACGAGAGGAATACGACGACGAGGACTATTATCGCAACAGTCATGAACATGGCTACCTCCTATGTCTCTTCCCCCTCATCGAGGGGTTTTATTTTGAGCCTGAATCCCTCCTTCCCCGTCACGACAACTTCCTGCCCTTTCCGAACCGGACGTTCGGAAAAGGCATCCCAGATTTCCCCGCTGACAAATACCTTTCCCCTCCCGTCGATGTCCGTCTGCGCTATGCCCACCTGTCCGATAATCCCCTCGAAACCGGTCTTCGGTTTCTGCCTCTGGGCACGAACGGCCAGGAAAATGACGGCTCCGAAGAAAAGAGCGGAGAGGACGA
This sequence comes from Deltaproteobacteria bacterium, assembly GCA_003696505.1. Lineage (GTDB taxonomy): Bacteria > Desulfobacterota > Deferrimicrobia > J040 > J040 > J040. The sequence goes on along the minus strand of RFHC01000160.1, from coordinate 8,085 downwards.
TCATGGGGATGATAGTTTTGAGAGAAATCCTGAGGTACGGGTCCCTCGCTTTGAAGAGCATAACGGACCCCAGAAAGAGGGAAATGATTCCGCCCAGCGTGAGCATCCCGTAACTCTGAACCTTGATTTCCAGGATGAAGAGGACGAGCGCGAGGAGGATGAGGAGGAATCCGGCGTAATTCACAGAGAGCGTCTGCAGGGCGTAAAACCCCAGGATGAGACAGATGCCTCCCACCACACCGGGAAATATCGCTCCCGGGTTGGAGAGCTCGAAGAAAATCCCGTATATCCCTATCATGAGAAGGATATAGGCGACGTTCGGGTCAGAGAGAGCGTTGAGGATTCTGTGCCTCAGCCCCATCTTGACGAACCTGACAGCGGCACCCCTCGTCTCGAGGACGTAGACGGCCCCATCCTTCTCGACCTTGAGCCCGTGAACCTTATCGAGGAGGTCGCTCAGGTCTGCGGCAATCAGGTCGATCACGTTTTTCTCGAGGGCCTCCTTCTCCGTGAGGGAAACAGACTTTCTCACTGCCTCCTCCGCCCACTCCGCATTCCGCCCCCTCTTCTCCGCGATCGACCTCGCGTAGGCGGCAGCGTCATTTGCGATCTTCTCCGCCATCGTCTCGTCCATCTTTCCCCCGCCCACAGCGACGGGATGGGCGGCACCGATATTCGTCCCCGGCGCCATGGCAGCGATGTCCGATGCGAGGGTGATGAGGACGCCGGCTGAGGCTGCGCGCGCACCCGGAGGGGCCACGTACACGATAACGGGGACCCGCGCGGAGAGAATCGCCTTGATGATGTCCCTCATGGACCGGTCGAGCCCTCCAGGCGTGTCGAGCTGAATGACGAGGGCGCCGGCATTCTCCTCCTCCGCCCTCTGAATGGTCGTGATGATGAAATCGGAAACGGCAGGATTAATTGAAGACGAGATGGTGATGACATACACGTCTCTCTCGAAGGGCGCCTTCCCCTGTGCCGTGAGGCCGGGGAGGAGAATCGCCACAAGGAGGAAAACGAGGGCAATGAGTCCCCTTTTCGGCGCCATCTTCAAGATAATCTCCGAAAAACGAAAAATTTCAGATATTCCGTCTCGCCCATCTCGAGGAGAGAGGGGTGGTCGGGAGGCTGGGTCCCCACTTCGAGGCATTGCAACTCCGTCTTCGCATCTCTCGCTGCTTCCATAATAACACTTCTGAGCATTTCCCTCGTTACGTAGTGTGTGCAGGAGGACGAGAAGAGGATTCCTCCCCTCTTAAGAAGCTTTATCGCCTGAAGGTTGACGTCCTTGTAACCCCGGAGAGCCCTCTCCACACCTCTTTTGCTCTTGGAAAAGGCAGGGGGGTCCACGATGATGGCGTCGAACTTCTCTCCCTCCCGTCTGAGGCGCCTCAATCCGTCGAAGGCATCCTCAACAATTCCCGTGAATCTCCCTTCGAATCCGTTCAGTTCCGCGTTTCTCCGCGCGAGAGAAATCGCCCTCTCCGAAATGTCCATAGCCGTCGCAGAAACTGCTCCCCCTGCCAGGGAGTAGAGGCTGAATCCTCCCCCGTAAGAGAAAACGTCCAGGACCTTCTTCCCGCGGGCATATCTCTTCACGATGTTCCTGTTCAACCGCTGGTCCAGGTACATCCCCGACTTCTGCCCCTCTTCCAGGTCGACGAAGAAACGGAGTCCGTCGATGGCAACGACGAGTTCACTCAGGTTTTCCCCCAGAAGAGTTCCCTTCTGCGCCTTCAGCCCTTCGAATTCCCGCGTGGGGGCGTCTGACTTCTCGTAAATGCTGCGGGGAGCAAGGAGAGCCTCCAGGGCCTTCACGATTTCTCCTTTGACGGCTTCCATGCCGGCGGTGAGAACCTGGAGGACGAGGACGTCTCCGTACTTGTCCACGACCAGCCCGGGGAGGCGGTCCCCTTCGCCGAAGACGAGGCGAAAAGAGTCGTTCAGCGTGAACCCGGATGTGAGCCTCACCTCGAGGCACTCGGAAAATCGCTTTCGAAAATACTCTTCCGAGGGGAAAATCTCTTCCCTGTCGACGAGGCGGAGAGAGATGTTCGAGGTCTGACTGTAATATCCCGTCCCGAGGAATTTCCCTCCCTCAGAGTAAATCCTGACCCAGTTGCCCGACCTGAGACCCACAGGGGTCTCCTTCAGCCCTTTTCGAAAGACCCAGAGGTACCCTTTTTCGAGGCGGGTGGTGGAAATACGGGAGACTTTTACCGGGGGGAGTTTCCTTTCTCTCATGGCAGGCGTCTGAGAATTTCTCTGACCTTGTCCAGGTCCAGGTAGACTTCCCTCTCCCGGGCGGGACTCCTCAGGATGTAAGCAGGGTGGTAGGTCGGGATGACGGGAATCCCCCGATAAGAAAATTCCTGTCCCCTCACTTTTGTTATCCCGTCACTCCTCTCGAGGAGGTACTTGAAGGCAGGTGCACCGAGGGTAACGATGATCGAAGGGGAAATGATTTCAATCTGCCTGCGGAGGAAGGGGACGCAGAAAGCGGCCTCGTCCGGCCGGGGAGTCCTGTTTCCCGGCGGCCGGCACTTGAGAATGTTGGCGATGTAAACCTCCTCCCTCCTGAGTCCGAGGTACTCAATCCAGACGTTCAGCCTCTTCCCCGCAGCACCGACGAAGGGCTCACCCTGCCGGTCTTCCTCGGCGCCGGGTGCCTCTCCGATAAACATGAGGCGCGCATCGGGATTGCCCACGCCGAACACGAGGTTCGTCCTTTCGGCGTGGAGGCCGCAGAGGCGGCACCCCTCCAGCTCTTCCATCAGCTCCCGGAGGAGACGGGACTTTTCTGAAATTTCCTCCTCCTGACCCTCTCGCTCTTTCTCGGGAGGAAGGGTGACCTCAATTCCGGAAAGCCTGAGGATCTCCCGGGCAATCTCTTTCCTGAAAGTCTCGGGCATCTCTCCTCTCACATCTTCCCTGAAATTTCCTCGAGAACCCGGAATGCCAGTTCCTCCTTTTCCAGGCGGGGGAATTCCTTCTCCTCTCCCGTCGAGAAAATCAGCGTCCCCTGATTGTGGTCGGAAGAGAAGCCGATGTCATCCCGGGAAACGTCGTTGGCGAAAATCGCGTCGAGCCCCTTCTCCCTCATCTTCTTCGCCGCGTTTTCCCTCACCTTCTCCGTCTCTGCAGCGAATCCGAGGAAAAAGGCTTTCCCTTTCTTCGAGGAGAGGCTCCTTAAGATGTCCACGTTCCTTTCGAGTTCGACCACTCCGGAAAATCCCTCTTTCTTGATTTTCTCCCGTGATACCTCTTTCGGCCGAAAATCAGCAACGGCGGCAGCCATGACGAGAAGGTCAGACCCGGGCACAACTTCCTCCAGGGCCTGAAGCATCTCCTCCGCCCGCCGAACTCGCCGGATTCCCACGAAAGGCGGGTCGGGAAGCGCCGTTGGGCCGGAAACGAGTGTCACCTCCGCGCCGAGACGCGCAGCAACCCGGGCGAAGGCGAATCCCATCTTCCCTGATGAGCGATTCGTCACCTCTCTCACGGGGTCGAGGGGTTCGCTTGTGGGGCCTGCTGTGACCACCACCCTCTTCCCTTTGAGGTAGTCGGGAGCGAGAATCATCCTCGCCATCTCGACGATTTTGCTCACCTCCGCGAGCCTGCCGATCCCCACATCGCCGCAGGCAAGTTCCCCCGCCTCCGGGTCGACGAAACAGACGCCGCGCGAGCGGAGGCGTTCCATGTTTTCCTGAACGGCGGGGTGGAGGTACATCTTCTCGTTCATGGCCGGCGCAATCAGGACGGGAGCACGTGTGGCGAGGTAAAGGGTTGAGAGCATGTCGTCGGCGATGCCGGAGGCGAATTTCCCGATGATGTTTGCCGTGGCCGGAGCAACGATGAGGAGGTCCGCGCTCTGGGCAAGGGAGATGTGTCCTATCCTCGACTCGGAGATGAGGTTGAAAAGTTCTGTAATGACGGGATTCTGGGAAAGCGTCTGGAGGGTCAGGGGCGTGATGAACTCCTGGGCCGCCTTCGTCATCACGACGTTGACGACGGCCCCCTCCTTCGTCAGCTCTCTCACGAGGTCACATGCCCTGTATGCTGCAATTCCGCCCGTCACTCCCAGAACGATTTTTTTCCCCTCGAGCCACCTCATATCATTCTCCTCACGCGAAGAATGGGTTGTACCTCTTTTCCACCCCCACGCTCGTCCTGGGCCCGTGTCCCGGGAAGACGAGGGTCTCGTCGGGAAGAGTAAATACCCTCTCGACGACGGAGCGGATGAGCGTCTCGTATGACCCGCCGGGGAGGTCCGTCCTCCCGATGGAACCCGCGAAGAGGAGGTCCCCCGAGAAGAGGACGTCGCCGCAGAGGAAGCAGACTCCTCCCCGCGTGTGCCCCGGCGTGTGGATGACCGATATGTCCAGGTCCCCCAGGGTTACCACGTCTCCATCCTCGAGGTAAAAATCAGGGGGGTCCTGGTCCTGGGCGGGAAACCCGAGGATGTATCCCTGACGGGAAGCGTTGACGAACATCTCTTCGTCGAGGCGGTGTATGCCCACCCGGGCTCCCGTCTCCTTCCTCACCTTTCCGCACCCCGCCACGTGGTCGAGGTGGCCGTGAGTGAGGAGGATGTATTTCACCGTCAGTCCGAGGAAGTTCACCGTCCTCAAAATCCTGTCAGGTTCGTCTCCCGGGTCGATGATGACGCACTCTTTGGTCGATTTCTTCCCGAAAACGTAGGTGTTTTCCAGAAAAGGACTTACCTCGAGGACCTCCAGGATGACGTCGGGATTTTCGCTCACCTTCATCTCTTTTTCTCCGGCTCTTCTTCGTTTCCCGGGGCTACACTCCCGAGATGAGTTTCCCCTTTTGCTTGATTTTTTATACCACAGGAACTCTCCCCAGAGATAATATATCCCCATGGTCTCAACTGCAGGACAGAGAAATCCCTACCCCACCGTGGACGTCATCATCGAAGTCGAGGGGAAAATCGTTCTCGTGAAGAGGAAAAACCCTCCGTACGGCTGGGCGATACCGGGGGGATTCATAGACGCGGGAGAGAGGGCAGAGGACGCGGCGGTGAGGGAGGCAAAGGAGGAGACCGGTCTCGACGTGAAACTGGTGGACCTCCTCGGCGTCTATTCCGACCCGGACAGAGACCCCCGCTTCCACACCCTTTCAGTCGTTTACGTCGGCAGGGCTTCCGGAAACCCCGTTGCAGGCGACGATGCGGGAGAAGTTGGTCTTTTCGACGAAAAATCCCTGCCGGAAGACATCGCCTTCGACCACAGGAAGATTCTCGAAGATTATTTTGCCTACAAAAAGGAGGGAAAACGCCCCTTCCCCCCTTCCAGGTGAGAGGAAGGGGCGGTCAATTCAAGAGAGTTTTTTCAGCGCCTCCTCGATCCTGTCAAGCCCCTTCTCGATGTTTTCCATTGAAGTTGCATAAGAGAGTCTCGCGCAGTTGTCGTTCCCGAAACCGATTCCCGGAACGAGCGCCACCCTCACCTCGTCGAGGAGATAGTCTGCCAGGTCCGTGGAACTTTCTATTTTCCTCCCGTTGTAACTCTTCCCGTAGACCCCGGAGAAGTTGGGGAAGACGTAAAAAGCGCCTTTCGGAAGGACGCAGGAAACACCGGGAAGGGAGTTGAGCCGGTCAACGATGTACCGCCTCCTCCTGTCGAACTCCTTGACCATCTCGTCCACCACGTCCTGAGGGCCCTCTATAGCCGCCACCGACGCCTTCAGGCAGAACGACGTGGGATTTGACGTGGATTGTGACTGGATTGTCGTCATGGCTTTCACGAGCTCGACGGGCCCGGCAGCGTATCCTATCCTCCATCCCGTCATCGAATACGTCTTGGAAACTCCGTTGACGACGATTGTCCGGCGGAATATCTCGTCGCCCAGAGCGCCGATGCTCACGTGGCGGAATCCATCGTAGACGATTTTTTCGTAAATTTCGTCGGAGATGACGTAGATGTCCTTCTCGACAACAACCTCAGCAATCGCCCTCAGCTCTTCTTCTGTGTAGGCCGTACCCGTCGGGTTTGACGGGCTGTTCAGAATAAGGGCCTTTGTCCTCTCCGTTATGGCTGACCTGAGCTGGTCGGGCGTAATCTTGAAATCGGTGGACTCGTCGGTGTCGATGATAACGGGTGTGGCGCCGGCCAGGTAAACGATTGGGGGATAGGAAACCCAGTACGGAGAAGGGATGATTACCTCGTCCCCCTCGTCGAAGAGTGCCTGGGCGATATTGTAGATGGAGTGCTTGGCTCCGCAGGAAACGATGACGTTCTCCTTATCGTACGGGAGATTGTTTTCCTCCCTCAACTTCTTCGCGATAACCTCCCTGAGGTCGTCCGTCCCGGGCACCGGCGCGTACTTCGTGAAACCCTCATCGAGGGCCTTCTTCGCCGCCTCCTTGATGTGTGAGGGGGTATCGAAGTCGGGCTCACCGGCTCCGAAACCGATGACGTCAATTCCCTGCGCCTTCATTGCTTTCGCCTTCGCCGTTATGGCGAGGGTGGGAGAAGGTTTCACGTGTGCCAGTCTCTTCGCTAACCTCATTGCTTCACCTCTTTTCTGGATTTGTGATTGACAGCGCTATTTTGAAAAAACCTTTTTCAGTTCCTCTTCCACGAGTGGATGAACGAGTTCTGAGACGTCTCCCCCAAAACTCGCGATTTCTTTGACAATGTTCGAGCTGACGTAGAAATACTTCTCGCCGGTCATCATGAAGACCGTGTCGAGTTCGGGATAAAGCTTCTTGTTCATGTGGGCCATCTGAAACTCGTACTCGAAGTCCGAAACAGCCCTCAGCCCCCTCACGATGACCCGGGCCCCCACCTGCTTCGCGTAATCGACGAGGAGCCCCGTAAACGAAGTGACCTCCACGTTTTCCAGGTGGGAGGTTATCTCCTTCAAAAGTTCCACCCTCTTCTCCACGGGGAAAAGAGGAGTTTTGTGGGGGTTGAAGGCAACGGCGACGATGACCCGGTCAAACACCTTCGAACTCCTCTCGACGATGTCCAGGTGTCCGTTCGTTGGGGGGTCAAAGGTCCCCGGGTAAATCGCCGCGTGCTTCATCTGCTTCCTCCGTCGAAAGAAAAAATGAAGAGTTCCGTGTCGCCGTATCTCCTCCTCCCCTCGAGAGTAAGCCTTTCGAGGGCAGGCGGATTCCAACCCCGTCTCGACTCGAAAACGACAATCCCACCAATTTTTATCAGATTTGCCCTTTCAAGTAAAACCAAACATTCCTCTCCCACAGGCTGTCCGTAGGGAGGGTCGAGAAACGCAACGTCAAAGGAGATTCTCTTCTTCGCGGCTTCCTTCAGGTAAGCGATGGCCTCGGCCCGTCTCGCCTCCCACCTCTCCTCCTCAATTCCGAGTGACCGGAGATTCTCACGAAGGGTCAACCACTCCTTGAGACCTTTCTCGACGAAGACGCACTTCTTCGCGCCGCGGGAGAGGGCTTCTATCCCGAGGGCGCCCGTCCCGGCGAACAGGTCGAGGGCATGAGCCCCTTCGACCCAATCCCCGAGAATGGAAAAAAGCGCCTCCCTCACCCTCTCTGCCGTCGGCCTCAGAGGACTTCCCGGAGGGGTCCTGATGTATCTCCCCCTGAGTGTCCCTCCCGTGATTCTCAGCCTCCCCACCTCATCCCCCTTCTATCACCTCGCTTAATTGAGCGAGAAACCTCTCCCTGTGAGTCCCGGGCCAGTAAACTCTCCTGCAGGCAGGGCAGAAACGAAAGGTCTCACAGGTGAAGAGGACGTACTCAGGGACTCCTTCCTCCCTCGCCCTTTCCCTCGTCACATCCTGGAGGAGGGAGTTGCAGAGGGCACATCGGGAGAAGAGGAGCGCCTTATCCACTCTCTCACCCGATTTGAGGAGAAACTCTCTCACCTGGTCTCTCACCCGGTCGTTCTCGATGAGGATTGTCCGGGGAGTAGCGAATCCCCTCACCCGCGTGAGAATCCGCCTCCCTTCCCTGAAAGAGGCCATCTCCACGTCAGGAGGTGAAGCCTCCGGCAGAAAGAGCACGTCAAAACCGAGGAGCCTCAACCACCTGACGAGTCTTCCCAGGGGGCCGTGAGCGATGTATTTTCCCTCAGGCAT